>CAZEVB010000035.1:0-6140 GCA_964515835.1 uncultured archaeon
CCACCCTGAAAACCTTTAAATAGCGAATTCAGTTAATTTAATTAGAGATTACAGCTAATAGATACTAAGGGAAGTAAGTGAATCAAATGAAGAAATATGTGGAACACGAGCTGATTAAAGAGAAAACCATAGAGCGCAGGCTCTATCAGGAGGTTCTTGTTCAGAGGATTCTTGACAGGGGAAACAGCTTAGTTGTTGCGCCAACTGCGTTAGGAAAAACAGTTATTGCAGTTATGCTTGCTGCAGAAATCCTTGCAAAGAAAAAAAGCAAGATTCTCTTTGTCGCCCCAACCAAACCTCTTGCAGCACAGCACGAGAAAAGCTTTGAGAAATTCATGAAAAGAGGTGACGGAATTACTCTCTTAACAGGAACTCTTCAACCAAAAAAGAGGAAAGAAATCTGGGAAAAATCAGGCATTATCTGCGCTACTCCGCAGGCAATAGAGAACGACATTATGAACCGCAGGATTAACCTCAAAGAAGTCTCATTATTAATTTTTGATGAAGCACATCGTGCTGTCGGGAACTATAGTTATGTTTTCATGGCAAAGAGATACATGCAGGAAAACCCGTCAGGGCTGATTGTCGGACTGACTGCTTCCCCCGGGCATGACAAAGAAAAGATACAGGATGTGTGCAGGAACCTGTTCATAAAGAACCTTGAAATTAAGAACCATGATGATGCTGATGTCAAGCCGTATGTTAATGAGATTAAGATTGAGTGGCTGAAAATTGATTTGCCTGAGGAAATCATAGAAGTAAAAAAACACATTGAGGCATTCCTGAAGGAACAGTTAAGAGTGCTTACAAAAACAGGGTATGGCAGCGGCTTATCCCTTGAAAAACTTTCAAAGAAAAGACTCATAGAATTACAGATACGAATAAGAAGAGACCTTTCATCCAAAGCAAAGCAGAACCCAATGATTTATGTTGCAGCATCAAAGGCAGCCGCAGTCATGAAAGTCAGCCACGCGCACACTCTCATAGAAACACAGGGAATTTTTGCCCTGAAAGAATACTTAGAGCGGATAGAAACAGCCGCAAACAGCAAGACAGCAACAAAGGCAGACAAGTTCATTATCAGCCATGCCGAGATACAGGAAGCAAGAATTCTTACAGAAAAACTTTATAAAAAAGGATTCAATCACCCGAAGATAACTGCACTTAAAAGAATCCTGAAAGCCCAGTTTGAAAAAAATCCAAAAAGTAAGGTACTGGTGTTTAACCATTACAGGGATTCAATAAGAAACATTGAGAAACTACTCAAGGATTCCAAGGTCATCAAAGCAACGCGCTTTATCGGGCAAGCCACAAAAGGAAGCGATAAAGGATTAAAGCAGAGTGAACAAATCAAGTTGATTGAGGATTTCAAGAAAGACAAATACAATGTCCTGTTATGTTCTTCAGTTGCAGAAGAAGGAATTGACATTCCTGCAGTTGACCTTGTTATTTTTTATGAACCGATTCCAAGCGAAATAAGAACTATCCAGAGAAGAGGAAGAACAGGAAGATTTGAAAAAGGACGAGTCATCATGCTTATGGCTAAAGGCACTAAAGACGAGGCATTCTACTGGACAGCATCATCGAAAGAAAGAAAAATGAAGAAGATGCTGTATGAAATGAAAGGCAGAGAAAATGGCGATGTCGTGAACGAGAAAAATGTGCTTCAGAAACAACAGACTCTAATGAGTTATTCACAGTCAGAAGAAGACAAAGACAAAATAATTGTTTATGTTGACTATCGCGAACAAAAAAGCACTGTTTCAAAAGAACTAATGGACATGGGCGTGGAAATTGTCCTCAAACAAATGCCTGTTGCCGATTACCAACTTAGTGACGACATCGCAATTGAAAGAAAATCAGTCAGCGACTTCCTGCAGAGCCTTATTGACGGAAGACTATTTCAGCAGTCAGTTATGATCAGAGACAACTTCAAGAACCCGCTGATTATTCTTGAGGGAAACTTTGAAGAACTTTATTTCGGGAGAAACATCAACAAGAAAGCAATTATCGGAGCACTAAGCTCATTGCTACTGAACTACAATATTCCTGTTTACCCGACAAGAGACATGAAAGAAACAGCAGAAGTCATTTTCACGATCGCAAAACGCGAGCAGTTAGGCAAAACAAAAGACATCAAACTAAGGACAGGAAAGAAAGGAGTCACAATGGCTGAAAAACAAAGATTTATTGTTGAGTCTCTACCAAATGTTGGTCCAAAACTGGCAAAAAACATCCTAAAAGAGTTTGGCAACATAAAGAAACTGGCTAACACAAATGAAAAAGAATTAACTAAAGTAGAGATGATGGGCAAAGGAAAAGCAAGAGCAGTCTGGGACGTGCTTAATGTGGAGTACGACGAAGAAGAATAATCCTGTTTTTTAGGCAGTTTCTAACCCTATCTTTTAAGGACTTTTTTTACTGCTTGTTCATGACTCATGCCTTTGCCCATAAGGTTACTAACTGCAATATTGAAGTCAAGACGATGCATCTTTCCTGTTCTTGTACGAACTAATGCATCTCCTGACGGACCAAGGTTCTTCTTTGTACGAATAGGCTCTGACGGTCTGCGTTTTTTAACAGGCATACACTATAATCAAGTTTATTCTAATTTAAAGTCCTTCCGCATGCAAGATTTGTCGCATCTGCTAATCTAATTCAATAATTCTTGAACCATTATCAAAAACAAGGTTCATGTTTTCACAGTCTGCTTCAAGGATTCCTCTAATGTAACTCCTTGAACTGACTGCACCCGGATGAAGGAAAACATAATCTATCCCCCAAACCTGCGAAACAGATAAGATTAATGAACAATCAGAAGTCATCATTAAGTCTTCAACTGCATCAGCCCTCTCATCCAGCCGAGGCGCGAACTCAAAATAACCGTCAATAAAAGCAGTCCTGTCTGCCATGCCTGTTATCAAGTGCCCTGCATCCCAACGGGCAGCCACAACAGAATCAGAAGAAGTGCTTTCATTCAGCCAGTTCATTGCGTGCCGTGTTTTTTGTGTGGGAAAAGAATCAATCGAAATTAAGGTTGTCAGGAGAGTAATTGAAATGAAAATGAAGATAACTGCAAAGAAATGTTTTCGGTATTTTTTTACTTTTTCAAGAACAAAGACAAACCCGAATCCCGCGAAAAGAGAAGCAACAGGAGCAAAGTAAATAAAGAGCCGCAGGGCAAAGAAACCAAACAGCAGAGAGAACAAGAACCACATTTTTTCAAAGAACTTTTCTTTGAGTTTAACGAAACCGATAATAAAAAATATCCATGCAAAAGACAGAAAATAAAGGAAAGAAATAAAGGTCAGTTCATTGATTTCTGTTGAACCCAAATAGTGTTCCGAGAGATAACCGTCAAGAGGCACAGGCAGAGAAAATAACCATAACAAGTAAACAAGAAAAGCCATGGCTATTGCCGCAAAAACAGCCGTTGTTTGAAACGGTTTCTTAAAGAACTTCATCCCAAGAGAAGCAAGCAACATGAAGAGAAGAAGATAAAGCGAGCTTAAAGGATGCAAAAGCACCAGAACAATTGAAATGAATGCAAGTGCCTTCATGTTTCTTTGAGTCAGGAAAAATATGGCTGCAATAATAAGGGTTATTGCAAGACCATCAGGCCGTGCATAACTAAATGTTCTTACAATATGCAGACCCATTGTTGCCAGAAACAAAGATGAAAAGATGGCTATCTTATCTGAGTTAAATAACCTGCGTGAAAGAACAAATACAAGGAGTACCGCCAGAACACCATAGATAACGGGATAAATGCCAATCATTTGCTGAGCAGGAATTCCTGAGAACATTGAGAAGAGTGCCAAAGAAATGTGAAATAAAGGAGAGTAAGTGTAAGGCCTTCCCTGCATTGAGAGAGCATCATACTCAGGCAAAGACTGGTTATCAATAAAGAGGTCTGCCATTCTTGCATGATATAGAGGGTCTGGACCGCCAAAAGAACCAACAGAGAAAGGATATATTCTTACAAGACCAGCTATCATCAAAATAAAAATCAGAGAAAGATAAAGAAACTTTTTTTGCATACTAGTCCTCCAGAGAAAGCATTGCTATCTTTTCTATAACAAGCTTTTCAACCATGTTCTTGTCAAGTTCCTGTGAAGAATCAATTCCGTAAATATTCATTAAAGTTTTCTTGTTCTTTCCGAAATTAGAGTCAAGCAGGTTATTGTTCTCATTCATTTCAAGGATGTTTTTCACTGAAGAATAAATCTTTTTACAGGTTTCCTTGTTTTTTGCAAAAACAATTATCCCTAAATCCTGTTTGCCTTCCTTGATGCCTACTGTCCTGATTGCCTTGTTAAGATCACGGGTGGCACACAACCGCAGGAGAAACTCAAGCGATGGTTGCTTGACAATGTTTGTTTTGTCTTCAAAAGAAGAGAGTGTTTGTTCAAGAATAATATCCAACTGAAATTTAGAGATGACCGGAACTAAAGAAAATGCCTGAAAAAGCTCGGTCTCATGCTCTTTTGAGAGAAACATAAGCTTTTTTATAGTTGCGTCTACATGTAATATATTAGCGTCCCCGGCGCTAAACAAAATATACCCTTTACAAAGACAGCGAATTTCGAGTTCGTTTTTATCTCTCATCAAAATAATAAGAACCAATAATTTTTATAAGGAGGAATTTCATGGCAGAATGGCACTTGAAGTCAAAAAGAAAGAAAACTGGCGGCATCAGAAAAAGTAAAGAGAGGTCAGATAAGCAGTTAGCCTGGAAAGGAGGCTTTGCAGCACATACAACAGTTTCAAAAACAGAGAAAAAAAAGGTTACAAAAACAAGAACTCTTGGCGGTAACGAGAAAAGGAAAGTACTAGAAGTGGCTGAAGTAAACCTTACAATCCCCAAAGAAAAGAAAAACGTGAAAGCAAAGATTGTTAGTGTATTAGAAAACAAAGCAAACAGGGAATTTGCAAGAAGAAATGTTATTACAAAGGGCGCTCTTGTTAAAGTACTTGTTAATAACAAGGAAGTTACTGCAAAAGTAAGTTCAAGACCGGGACAAGACGGAACTGTTAATGCGGTTCTTGCAGAGGAGAAAGCAGCTTAAATGCTGCAAAATCTCTTATGTATAACAAAAAACAAAGCTTTATATATAACTTGCAGACCTATTTATATATAGATTTGCGAATTTTACCCCCCGGTAGATATTAGCATGCAGTATGCTTGGAGCATATTGTTTAACGTATTCTGAAAAAATGAAAAAGGTGGTATGATGGCACAGAAATGTCCTGAATGTAGCAGCACAAAGCTGTCTATAGACGAAGAAAGAGGAGAAATGGTCTGTAATGGCTGTGGTCTCGTTCTTTCAGAAGATGCAGTTGACTTAGGCAAAGAATGGAGAAGCTTTGACTCTGACAATGCAGAAGAAAGATCAAGAACAGGAAGCCCAATGAAGTATGTTAAGCTAAATAAAGGCTTAGTAACAATGATTGACAGGCGCGGAGCTGACTTAAGAGGAAATAAACTCAGCACAAGAAGCAGAGCACAAATGTACAGGTTAATCAAATGGCATAAAAGAGCATCAATCAGTTCCTCAATGCAGAGAAACCTCAGCATTGCTTTAACAGAACTCAGAAGGGTTGCTTCCTATTTGAACATCCCTGAACAGTTAATTGAGGCATCAGCTCTTCTTTACAGGAAAACAGTAAAAAAGGGACTTATAAGAGGAAGACTAATTGAAGCAGTAGTTGCAGCTGTACTTTACACTATCTGCAGGACTTACAATGTCCCAAGGACACTGAACGAGATGGCTGAAGCAAGCGGACTGACAAAGAAAGAAATCGGAAGGACATACAGGTTCTTAGTAAGAGAACTCAAACTAGATGTTCCTTTAACAAACCCTATTCACTACATTCCAAGGTTCTCTTCCGAACTTAACTTGAGCGGAGAAGTTCAAGAAGAAGCAAGGAAGATTCTCGAAGACGCTATTAAGAGAGGACTTATCTCAGGCAGAGGCCCGACAGGCGTAGCAGCAGCAGCTGTTTACATTTCAGGTCTTAGACTTGGCGAAAGAAGAACCCAAAAAGAAGTAGCAAATGTTGCCGGTGTTACAGAAGTAACAATCAGGAACAGATACAGGGAACTCAAGAAACGCTTGAACATAGAGGTCGAGGCATAA
>CAZEVB010000035.1:6240-8767 GCA_964515835.1 uncultured archaeon
CATTAAATTCTTTTACTACTTACGAGATATAGATTTCTATGGGTTTACTTGACAAAATCATGGGCAGGAAAGAAAAAGTCTACGAAAGAAACGAAAAAGAAACACTCGAAGAAACAATTAAAGAAACCAGCGAAGAAGAACCTGCTGAAAAAATTGTCAAAGAATCTCACGAAGACGTAATTGATTCGATTGCTGAAGAAACCAGTGAAGAAAACGAGAAAGATGAAGAACAAGAGAAAGAACCTGAATTTGAACAGCAAACCTTAACCAACAAACCTGTTCTGGAAGAGATAGAAGAAGCAGTTCCTGGACCGCAGGAAGAAGCTGAGGAAGAGCAGACAAAAGAAGAGAAAAAAAGGGAACAGACAAAGAGGATTATCGAGGCTGCTCTTTTCATGGCACCCGGAGTTCTTAGCCTTAATGAACTTGCAAAAATCTCTAACAGCAATCTTGCCGATGTAAGGATTCTTGTTAACCAGCTTACCCATGATTACTGGGAAATGGGTTCTGCAATAGAAATCAGAGACGAAAATAACGGCATAAGGATGGCAATCAAAAGAGAACTGGAAGAATCAGTCGGCTCTCTAGTGGTTTTGCCTGAAGTGCACAAAGGAGCAATGAAGACTCTGGCGTACATTGCATACAAGCAACCGGTCAAGCAGTCGGAAGTAATCCACTTCAGGAACACAAAAGCCTATGACCACATAAAGCTTCTAGACGAAAAAGGTTTCATTAGAAGAGAGAAAGAGAAAACGAGTTACATTATTTATACAACTAAAAAGTTCCATGATTATTTCGGGGAAGTAAAGACAGCCAAGGACAAAAAGAAGCTGGAAGAAAAACCAGAGGAAGCACTTGATGAAAGTGCGGAAGCCCATACAGACAAGGGTAATGAGAATCAAGAAAATCAGGAATAAAAAGAAATTAGTCTTTTGCTTTCGGGGCAATTATTTCCAGAATATTGTTCTTGAAGTTTACTATTGTTTTTCTGGGAACAATCTTTTGCTCGAGAATAACCTGTTTATAGAAACTGCTTGGCTTTAGAGAAGTAATCACAATCTTATTTTCAAATAGCCTGATTTTCAGGTTATCTTCTTTGATAAAAGGCAGTTCCATGGTTATTGTGAAATCTTCTTCTGATTCGCAAAGGTCAACAAGAACTTTCTTTTTTTCAATAACTGGTTTCTTCCTTATCGCGTGAGGAATATTACTGAATTTGTCAACCATCATTTTTCCATTAGGCTCGATTTTTACGCTTAAAGTGAAGAACACGGGTTTATCTCTTTCCCGAAATGACTTGTTTTCCCAGGCCTGACGGAGCATGTTGTTTATGGCGTTCTCTACCTGAGTCATGTCAATGTTAGGTTCGAACCGAATCTTTTTTTCTCTGGTCATTCCAACACCCCCTCAAAACAACTTTTTTTGGTATCTCTCGTTAAGTATTCTTTCAGTCGTAAGCCAGCATCTCCGCACAAACGGAGGCAGCTTATTATTCTTATATAAAAAATTTTTTATAAACTTAATTGTTCGTTCATCACTCGCATAACCCGAACCAAGGTCACCATAACTCTTTGCAAATTCTTTTATCCGATTGTCGCGACTGACTTTTGCCACGATTGAAGCAGCACCTGCAATAGTGTAATTGGTGTCTGCCTTGTGCTCTGAAATTATTTTTGGCTTGAAAGAAATGTATTTTATTATGCGTTTTGCAAAATTGGAACTGATGACATCTGGGCTGTCAACATAAACAATGTCTGGTTTTTCTTTTAGAGAATTTAGTGCCCTGCCAATCCTCATTGCTTCAATCTCGTTGAGGGATTTTCTTGCCATTAATGAATCCAATTCGTCTGCTTCGATGCTCTCAACAGCAATTTCGTTGCAGAGTTCGTGAACTTTCGGGAAAAGACTTTCTCTTTTAGTCGGACTCAGGAGCTTGCTGTCCTTAACTCCGCTTTTGAAAAGCAGTTCTTCGTCTTCTTTTTCTATTGTTGCGGCTGCAAGAACAAGAGGCCCCATACAAGGACCACGACCTGCTTCATCAACCCCCGCAATCAACATTCAAATCATTAGGATTAGAGTAGTACTGTTTAAAAATTGATTTGGGATTTTCAAAAACAGAAAACAGAAAACTGTTTTTTCAATAATAATCTGAAAAATCAATCTTTTTAATTAGTTAGTTCATTTATATTGACATGAAAGCAGCTGTCACGAGGACTCAAACAATCACTAAAAAAGAAAAGAGTGTTCTTCGCGCAGAAAACATTGACATGACCTTTGACATGGGCGCAGTTAAGGTCAAGGCGATTGACGGAATATCTGTTGACATAAAGAAAGGGGATTATATTTCTATTATGGGTCCCTCGGGAAGCGGAAAGACCACTCTTTTAAATATCATGAGCGCGATGTTAAGGCCGACCAGCGGCGAAGTTTACATTGAGAACAAGCCAATGTCAAAAATGGATGATAACGAGCTGGCAAAAGTAAGGGGACATACAATCGGATTTATTTTCCAGACTTTTAATCTTAT
>CAZEVB010000036.1:0-6084 GCA_964515835.1 uncultured archaeon
GTGTACTCTGTGGATTAGTCTTCTTGTTCCTCTTGCAGCCTGTCCTCCGGTGCTAATAAGAATAGCATCATGTTTTTTGGGAAAACCTTCCTCAACCAGTCTCTCGTACATTGCCTCAGTCTCAATAACAAGGATATACTTTGCATCAACATCAACTATCTCTATTTCCTCAGGCTCTAGTCTTGACATGATACTCCAGCCACCCCTACCCAGTTTTGCACAATTGAATTTATCGTTGTTGTGCATCTTATCCTTCAGGGTAATATTTCCATAGAGAGTTCCTTTTGGGTTTGCATGCAAGTTCAGCTTCTCCCTGATTGAGTCAACCGCGTGTTCTAGGTCAACTATGCATGAGTCGCTCTCGCCCTGGTCCTCAAAAGTGTTCTCTTTTGTTTTACCGATAGTGTGTTTTAACTCGTAGTAGATTTCTCTGATTGCTGCGGTCTTGTTCTCCAGAAGATAATTCTGGGTCTTTGCGGAAACCATCATTGTCTGCATGAACTTTTTTGCATGCCCGATATTCAGGAAAGTTCTGGTGGTTTTTTTATCGCCCAATTTTAGGAGCCTGTTTTTCTCGTCAAAAATAACATTTGCCTTTCCTCTCTGCATGGTTACGAACTTTGGGTCCTTATTAGTGTATATCTCGTTAACGATTCCCTCAGACATTTTCTTAATCCTTGCAGCAATGTCTTTTGGTTTGAGGTCCTCATCCTTTGATTTAACTCTTGTAAGCTTTCTTGTCGTCATTCAACCACCTCTTCCTCAGACACTTCATCTGCCTCGTTTTCAATCACTTCTTCATCTTCCTGCACTTTCTTTTCTTTGGCAGCCTTTTTTGTTTCCTTTTCAACGCCATTAATCTCTTCTTTGACCTTGTTTGCTTCTTCTTCCTGATCCTCCAGTCTTAGCTTTTCAAGGACCAGTTTTTCGAGGTTCTTTTTTATTTTCTCTTCAGGTTTCTTTGTTATCTTGCTCAAAGCCATTGCAATCTCGGGAATGTACTTGTAGAAGATTTCTCGCTTCATTTGTTTTTCTTTTTCTCTTCTCTTTGCAGAAATATAGTTGCCTGCCTTTCTTCCTGTGTCCATTAGTGCTCTTCTTATTTCTTCAAGAACTTCTTCCTCATCGCTGATGGCTTGTTTTCCTGTTGAAGTGTAAGGAATGTGAACAGAAATCATGTTTATGAAGATAGTCATTGGAGAATTCTCGAGATCCTTAATACCGTATCTCTTCCAGTCAACCGAATAAACAGCTTTTGTTGTTGCACAGCCGCCACCATCAAAAAGCAATGGCGCCCTATTAGCAAACCTCATTATCTCTATTCTTTTTTGCGGGCTTTCGTCCTCATCCTTCTTTGCGTTTGTATTTGTTCTTCCTGCGTCTCCGCCGAATGCAATTGCTACCTCAACCTGGAAAGGAAACCCTCCCTTGTAAACAGTTGCCTTTCTTTCTACCACAGTCAGGAACTCCGGCTTGACTATTGCCGAAAGTGACTTTTTTATTCTTTCTTCACCAATTGGTATTAAACCCTCTGTTGTTGGTGCAATGAAGTTTATTTGTTTAAATGCCTTAACTATTTCTTCTGCCTCTCCCCAAGTCAACTGCTTTGGGTCCTTGTTTAAATCAAAGTGCACACTCTTCTTTATTTCTTCAATTGATTTTCCCCCGATTCTGTCAAACTCTGTTTTCAGGAAAGTTGAAACTTTGTTTGCTTTCGTGTACTTGCTAAATGTTACTATGTCATCAACAGAAACTCCTTTTGGATGTGGTTTCATTTCTTTTGGTTTCTTTGGAATAATATTTACTGACCTGTTAAATACAACCACTTCGTTGTCAGGAGCAATGAACTTTATTTTTGCGTGAGGATTAGCAATAGCAGTTCTTCTGATGTACTCAATCGGCGACTGTTCAGACTTAACATACTTCACTCCCTTGAACTGCGCCTTTATTGCTGTTCCCTGGAACTTTCTTTTCAGTTCAGTTAAGTTTGTTATCTTTGGTTCGTTCTTTTTCGGGTCAATTGTTATCTCTAAACTTATTGCATTGCCATTACCGGTTCCTGTAATGACTTTAGTTGTTTTCCCTGTCGTAATCTGGCTCAACATAGTACAACCAGAAGCACCTATTCCCTGCTGGCCTCTTGTCTGCATCATCCTATGGAACTTTGTTCCCGCCAATAGTTTCCCGAGTGCCTTTCCGACAGTCTCTTTTGTCAGTCCTGGTCCATTGTCTTTTACTGTTACTTCATAATATTCCGGACCTAATTCTTTTAATTGTACTTCTATTTCCGGAAGAATTTTTGCTTCCTCGCATGCATCCATGCTGTTAGTTACATATTCGTGAACTACTGTTGTAAGTGTCTTTATTTTACCTGTTAATCCCAACATCTGCATGTTCTTTTTGAAGAACTCTGCAACACTATGTTCCTTGAACTCCTTTGCAAGCTCCTCTCCGCTTATTGTTTCTGTATCAACCATGTTAATCACCTAATTCGAATTGTTTGTTCCTGTTTTCAAGATAAGTATAAGCTGTCTTATGCATTGCTCCTTCAAGGAGCATTTCAATTGCTTTTCTTGCTATCGGTACTTCCTCAATTTTTCCGATAATGCCGATTGTTTTTCCATAAACCGAGATATATGTTCCTGTTTCGCTCTCAATTTTATCTCTTGTTCTTCCCTTTTCCCCAATGACCCTGCCTTTTTTTGCATTCACTGATTTTTCGGACTTTCCTGCGATATCCTCAACCTCAATCAAGTCAAGAGTGTAATTGTCATTAATTAGCATTCCTGCTTTTCTTGGTGAAAAGCCCCTGCCAACTGCCTTTACGACAGAAACAGCCTTCATGAACTTAAAACCGTCATTTTTAGAGTAATTGACTTCTATTTCCCCTGTTTTACTGTCTATGCTAAATCTTGCACCAGTTATTTTCTCAAGTTCCTTCTTTGTGGCTCCTTCTTGCCCTATTAGGACAGCTAACCGCTCTTTAGGGATTCGAATTACTTCCTGTTGCATATATATTATAATATATAATAATATATAAAGGTTTTGCACAAAAAGTTAGCTCTTTCTGCACCTATTGGCTTTTAAGGTCTTTTCTAACCTTAACATCTTCTAATAATTCTTCATAGCTCTTTTTTAAGCCAATCTTAGTGAAATACCTGCTTAAATTAGTTATATCTCTCTCAAAAAACTTTTTTGCTTCCGGGTGTGCTCGTGAGACTGCCTGCCCTACGTCTATTACCACTATCCTTGTTCCATCATTAAGGATATTATATTCTGATAGGTCAGCATGCACTAAACCTTGTTTGTAGAACCCTGCAATGAAATCAACTACCTCAGAGTATGCTTTTTCTGCATCTTCGGGCTTGTCTTCCTTTAGTTTCTTTGATGCTATTTCTTTGCCGATAAACTCCATTACAAGGCAATTCTCGTAGAAACCTATTGGTAAGGGAACATTAAGTCCTGCGTTTGCTGCAACTTCAAGGTTTCTGTATTCTTTTTTTGTCCAGGCATAAACAATTGCTCTCTTGTTGTTAGTTATTCCAGTGAAACGCGGGTCTCCGTGCAAATAATCCTGCATTTTCCTGAATCCTGAGGTCTCAATCTTGTATACTTTCACGGCAACATAATCATTTTCCTCGTTTCTCGCCCTGAAAACAACTGCTTCTTTGCCTTCACTAATCATGAACTCGAGTTCCTTAAAAAAACCTTTTTTTGCGAGCTTGTGCACTGCCAGGATTGTGCGCTCGTCAAAAACCTTTACAAAATGGTTCTTAAGGTTCTCTTCTTTTATGTAGTTGCAGATTCTTTCTTTATCCATACTACAATCTAACCTCAATCAGAATAAAAAGCATGTCGCGATTAGAAACCATATTCTTGGTAGAACTATTAGAAAGGCATTCCGTCAAGGAGCCCTTTTCTTCTTAGTCTTTCAACCTGAGGGCCAATGTAACGCCACACTATATCTGCTTTTGATTTCTGGAAATCCCAGAGCTTAATTATGACTATGTCACCTTCCCGTACCCAGACTCTTTTCCTAAGTTTGCCGGGAATCCTGCAGACTCTTTCTTCGTTATCTTCTGCCATTACCCTGACTTTGCTTGAACCATGTAACTGTGTAACGATTCCAAATAATTCTAACTCGTTTTTTCTTGGTGTCCTGAGTCTTACTTCTTCCGGGTTTACTGTTGTTCTTGGTTTCAAATGAGTCCTCCTCATAACTTTAGTATAATCGCGTGCTTTACTCCGGCAATTTCGATTACACTCTCCTTTGAAATTATTCCTGCTTCAAGAGCAGTAGTGACTGCCTTATCGCCAAGAAGATTAATGTTTGCATATTCCTTTAACCTTTCTATTAACTCTTCTTTGGTTATTTCTCGGTCAGCATAAAAATCTTCTCTTACTTCAACCTCAAAATCAGTTTCCTTAAGTGTCTTTCCTGCCAGTTCCTTGTCGCAACAGGCAAAAACCTCTTTATGGAGTTTACAGTACAACTTCTTTACACCTTCCTTAGAGTACTGACTGCACCGCAAGCTTCACACTTCATTATCTTGAATCCCTTGTGATCAGTTATCTTTGTGTCAGGTCTCTTACATTCAGGGCAAAGAACAAAGGTCTTCACATACCCGTCAAAAATCTTTTCAACCTGCATGTACGGAAACTTTCCGTTAATCGTTAGTTTTCCGCCGACAGCAGTAGCAGAACTCGCAGTCTCTTTTGTCACATACTTCAGAAAGTGTTTCTCGCTTCTCTCAACTGCCTTTGCAAAAGCAGAAAAGTTCTTTACAATTGTTTTCTTGCCCTGTATAAGAATCTCAGGCTTAGGAATTTCCATTCTTGTTGTTTCCTTGTTTTTCTCAGGAACCTGCATGTATAATCTGTCAAGCATTTTGTCATAATCCAATTTAACACCTTTAATAAAAATTATTCTGAGGTTGTCATTAAAAAACTTGCCACCAACTGCTCGCCCAGTTGACATGCGGGACGATTGCCTGTTGGCAATCCTCCAAAGTCATTTTCATTAATAACAACTGCAAAATCAGTTGACCAACCACCCAGCCGGTTGACGTCTGGGTGGCATGCTTTGCATGCCGCTGTCTTCGTATGTATACGAAGTGAGTATTCCCACAGGGACACTCGGACCCACCCTATCGAACTTTTGCGAACAACTTAAAGCAGAGCTTTAAGTGCATCATAAAATCCGCAGGTTTTAAGATGAAGTTCGATCAAAAGGAACTTCGTTTTCGTTCGATACTTCATAAATATGTGCTACATCCAGTTACAAGTCGCAGGCGAGCCTGAGGCACTTAACGAAGTAAGTGTCATCGAGCCGAACGAAGTGAGGCTAAGATGGCACGCGGATCGTCCCTACGCAATGGGACAGCTTAAGTGAAACATTTTTATATTGCTTAACCTACCTTATTTGAGATGCCTGAAAGAAAAGAAATTCTTGCCGAGTCAGTGAGAAAACTTGTTTCTCTTAATCTTGCCGACGAAGAAATAATCGAGAACCTGAAAGACGTCGGTATAGCGGAAGCAGAAGCAAAAATGCTTATCATTGAAGCAAAAACCGGAATAAAAAAAGAACCAAGAACAGGTTTAGAGGGGGCAGACACACCCATTACCGCTGAAAAAGCACCAACCGTAACCTCGTCAGGAACTAATGGCGAAACAGCAAACCAAGAAGACTACAACGAACTCATGAAAGGCTTCGAGGAACCAGAGCAAGAAACAACAGCCTCTACAAAAGAACCCGAAGAAAATACAATGGCAAAATATCAGGCACAAATTGATTCTTCTCCAAGCTTGCCATCCAGCGACATAACAAAACTCTGGGAAAAAGGTGTCCTTGCCACTGTTGATTCAAAACTTAGTGAAATGGAAAAACTAAAAGAAGAAATCGATACTGTTATTGATGCAAAAGTAAGTCAGTCACTGGAAAAAGAAGTCAAAAAAATAGAAGTCCTCATGGACTCACAGCGTAACCTGATTACAAACAAGGTTGATAGCACACTCGAAACAAAGTCCCAGCAAATAGAAACAATGATTGACACAAAAATCGCTGAACTAAAGAACGTGAACATT
>CAZEVB010000036.1:6184-8655 GCA_964515835.1 uncultured archaeon
ATAACCGAAGGCTTAATGGATGATGCGAGACAAAAAATAGACAAAATGGCGGTTATCAAGGGCGATGCTTTAGAAGCAAAAATAAACGGGGAAATGATAAAGTTCTCAAAGATAGCTGCAAAAGTTAATCCCGACATGATTCAGGAAAAAGTTGCAGAATTATACAAAGCAAAACAGGACCTTCGGGAATATACTAAAGAAATGATGGGGGATGTCCAGGGAGATCTTTCAAAAGAATTAGCAGAACTCTTCAAGGAAAAAGAAAAAGAAACAGACATGCTTGTTGGGAAGAAAGAGCGCCAGATAAACAACATGATTAAACACAAGAGCCACGAAATCGACACAATGATGAAAGAAATATCTCCCGAAAGAATCAATGCCACAATAGATTCTCTTGACGAATTCAAGCAACAATTCGTGAAAGTAATACAAAAAAATGTCACGGACTTTAACTCAGCCAAGAAAGAATTAGCGCAATCAATGCAGAAGCGTGATGATAAGCTTAATGAACACATTTCAAAGATAGACAAAAAAATGATTGAACTGACCGAATTCGAGAAATCATTTGCCTCTGAATTAGGAGTAATCATTGACCAGCTGACTGAACAAAAAGCAGAGAACCCAAAACAGGCAGCACAAAAACCTGCTAAACAAGTTAAACAACTACAAAAACACAGGCCAAAGAAAACAAAACAGGTTAATCCAACACCAAAGAAACCAAAGAAAACACAAAAGAAGTAAAGGGTTTTTAGATGAAAAAGTTCCCGAAGCCAGAACACAAAGAGTTCATAAGAAAGAATATCCTCTTTGTTTTCGCCGCCATAATTCTCCTGATTATTTTTCTCATTTTATTCTTCATTAATAATCCGCAGTTCGTGCAGACAGAAAACGGTTTTGAGTTAACAGAAGGAAGCATCATCAGCCAGTACGGGCTTTTAGGGCTTTTAATCGGAGAAGCCCTTGCAAATGCAACTGTCTTCCTGCCAATGCCATTTGACATTATTATTGTGATAGTCGGCTCTGCACCGTCCTTGTTAGGTCTCGAAAACACCCTGTTAAGTATTCTTGCAATAGGCCTCTTTGCAGGCATAGGCTCTGCTTTCGGAGAATCCACTTCATATATTCTCGGGGCAACAGGCGTAGAGAGCGTGAAAAAATTATCCCGCAAAGAATTCAGGAGACTGGCTGAGTTCAAGAAAAAAATAAACAAGTCCGGGATGATAGTAATCTTCCTTGCTTCATTCACGCCATTTCCTTTTGATGTTGTGGGGATCGCTGCAGGGATGATAAAATATAATTTCTCGCGTTTCTTTGCAGCCATGTTATTAGGAAAAATCATTCGCTGTCTGTTATTGGCAGCAGCCGGCTTCTACGGCGGTTCATTACTAGCAATAGTTTCGTCAATCTTTCTGGGCACTGTTATATAATTCCCATTAAGACAACGCCGATGTAAACCATGACCATTAAAGCCACCTGCATCGGCAGTGCAGGCAAAGCCTTGCCGACTTTCTTTGCCACTATATCCATTGTCAGTTTCAATCCGACTAACGAGGCAACAAGAACAAGTGCACTTGGAATCAAATAATAAGGAAAAACATAGAATGGTTTAACTGCAGCCAACAAAGAAGCGGCAAAAGCCAGAGGAATAACAAGGTCCCCCGTACCCAATTCAAATGTGTGTTCCTTTGTCGGCATTGCATAACTAAAGGCAAGATTCTTGCTGCTGACTGCCTTCGCCAGCTTAATCATGTGCTTTGTTTTAAACACTGCAATATAATCATACACCGCGAGCAGCACCATGAAAACAACTATCGGCAACGGCCCCAAAGAAACACCTATAAGTGCACCGACTCCGCTGACAGCCAGAACAGTTGCAAAATTCCTCAACAGGATTTTCGCAGGCCAGATTATTCTTGCAATTACAAGCGCAATAGCAGGAATAAGCACCAGGATTGAATCATAAAAAGTCGCAAAGACAATTGATGCTGCAGTAAACACAGCAAGACTCTCCAGCCCCTTCAACAGATAATAAAGCATTTTTCCTTTCGCTATCTTTATGACTCCGAGAAGAATCAGGGTAAAAACCATGATGTAAGCAAACATAAAGAGGCTGTTGTTGATGTTGTCCTTGTCTCCTGCCGGAAGATCTATTGAAACATCACTCTGAACGAGAACATCCGCAACATACAAACCAAGTATCTGTGTAACAAGAAAAACACACAGAAACTGCAGGAACAACTCTCTTTTCATAATGAGGATAGGGGACACGATTATATATTTCTATCAGGTTTCTCACTCAAACAACAAACTACCTATCCTGACAAAGCTCGCTCCTTCTTCCAAAGCAACCCTGTAATCATTGCTCATCCCCATTGAAAGTTCTTCAAGCCCAAGTTTATCAGCAAGTTCCTTCAGTTTCTTAAAATAAGGTCTTGTTTCTTCAGCCTCAACAAAAGGAGCCATTGTCATAA
>CAZEVB010000037.1:0-8338 GCA_964515835.1 uncultured archaeon
TTACTGCTTTCTTTAACGAGATAGTTGTTGCACCAAGTTTCAGCAAAGAAGCACTTACGGAACTGAAAACAAAAAAGAACCTCAGGGTGTTGCTGTTGAAAGGACTGAATGAAAAGAATAACAGAAAACTGTTTGACATCAAGAAAATCAACGGCGGAATAATTATTCAGGAGAAAGACAGTTACAGGTTAACTGAAAAGGATTTGCAGGTAAAGAGCAAGAAAAATCCAAGCAAGGAAGAGATTGAAAATATGCTGTTTGCATGGAAGGTTGTCAAGCATGTAAAAAGCAACGCAATTGTTCTGGCAAAAAATAATGCAACTGTTGGTATTGGCGCGGGACAGATGTCAAGAGTCAACTCGGCAGAAATAGCTGTAAAGCAGGCGGGAGAAAAAGCAAAAGACAGTGCAATGGCGAGCGATGCCTTCTTCCCGTTCAGGGACAGCATTGATAAGGCTTCAGAAGCAGGAATAACCTCAATAATAGAAACAGGTGGAAGCATGAGGGACGAAGAAGTCATTCAGGCTGCTGACGAAAAAGAAGTCACTCTTGTTTTCTCAGGAGTAAGGCACTTTAAGCACTAAGCATGTGCCTTGCACTCAATTATCCTTTCTTCGGTTACAATCAGGTCGACAGGAATGTCATGTGATTCTGCCTTGAACGGCTCTATTATTTGGAGTTCGAATGCAAGAGCAATCTTCATTGTCCTTGGCTTGAAGTCTGACAGGAACTTATCATAATACATGTGACCAAAACCAATCCTGTTTCCTTTTTCATCAAAGGCAACTCCGGGGATAATAACAACATCTATTTCCTCAGGCTTTGCAGTTTTTTCTTCGGTTGGTAAAGGTTCCATAATCCCGTAACGGTTCTCCAGAAGCCGAGTATCAGAATCAATGTAAAGCGCAAGTATTTCTTTTTGTTCAATCAGGGTTGCAGGAAGCACAACTTTTTTTCCCGCATGCAGGAGTTTGTCAATAATTTGTTTTGTTTCAGGTTCACTACCGAAATGAGAATAAACCATGACTGTTTTTGCTTCATCAATGAAATGAAGCGAAAAAAGGTTTTTGGTTATGCTGTCGCTTTTTTTGGAAATATCTGACTCCAATAAAGAGTTTCTTTGCGAAAGGACCTTTTTCCTTATTTCTTTTTTTTGCATCTTAATCTCCTCAAGGCGTTTTTGCCTATATCCTTACGGTAGTGCATGTCCTTGAATTTGATTAAGTTAACTGTTTTATATGCTTTTGTGATTGATCCGCGCACTGTATCTGCTAAAGCAGTTACTCCAAGAACTCTTCCGCCGTTTGTAACTACCTTGCCATTAATATAATTTGTTCCTGCATGAAAAACAATTGCATCCTTGATTTTCTTTGCTTCAGGCAGACCTTTTATTTCCTTGCCCTTCTCATACTTTCCAGGATAACCCCCTGAAGCCATGACCACGCAGGTTGCTGATTTCTTGCTCCACTTTATCGGTGTCTTATCAAGTTTTCCGTCGATACATGCAAGCATTATTTTTACTAAATCGGAATCAAGTCGCGGGAGAACAACCTGGCATTCAGGATCCCCGAAACGAACATTGAACTCAAGAATGTTAATGTCCTTGCCTTTTATCATGAGCCCGGCATAAAGAACCCCGACATAAGGAATTCCTCTCTTAGCCATTTCATTTACCACAGGAATCATGACTTCTTTTAGTGCTCTCCTTTCAACCTCTTTTGTTGCAACCGGAGCAGGACTATAAGCACCCATTCCCCCGGTGTTAAGGCCCTTGTCATCATCAAGAGCCCTCTTGTGGTCCTGACTTGACACCATTAACTTTACATTCTTCCCGTCACTAAAAGCGAGGATTGATGCTTCCTCACCCTCTAACAAGTCCTCAATAATTATCTTGTTTCCTGCTACACCAAACTCCTGGTTAATCATTATTTTTTTTATTGCTGCCACTGCTTCTTTTGCTTCAGAACAAATAAAGACTCCTTTTCCTGCAGCCAGACCGTCTGCCTTTACAACACACTTACCGATTTTTTTTGCGTAAACCATTGCCCTTATAGGATTCTCAAAAACAGCGTAATCTGCGCTCTTTACTTTTGCTGCAGTCATTATTTTCTTTGAAAAAATCTTGCTTCCTTCCAATAGTGCAGCGTACTTTGAAGGACCAAATACCTTTATGCCTTTTGTCTGGAAAACCTCTGCAAGACCTTTCACTAATGGTTCTTCAGGACCGATAACAACTAAGTCAATTGCATTATCTTTTGCAAATTTAGCTAATTCAATAAAATTGTTTTCCTCTATAGGAATGCATTCAGAGAGTTCCTGTATTCCAGCGTTTCCTGGTGCACAGTAAACCTTAGTAACTAACTTGCTCTGTGAAATCTTCCAGATGAGTGTGTGTTCTCTTCCTCCCCTTCCGACAACCAGTACCTTCAAATCATCACCTATTCGTAAGTTCTCTTTCCACTCTTCTTGCCGAAGTTTTGCTCTGCTTTTTTCACGAGCTTCTCCCCCTGTGGAGTAGGATAATTTCCAGTTAGACACGCCATGCACAAATCATTCTTAGAGAAACCTAATGCCCTGACCAAAGCCTCTATCGTTAAGTATGACAAACTATCAGCACTAATAATATTGTTTATTTTTTCAATGACCTTACCATCAAGGTCCTCAAAACCTTTTTTCTCACGTTCTTCAACCGGGCTTAATTTTGATGCAATGAGTTCATCCATAGTACTCATGTCGATTCCATAAAAGCAAGGGAACCTTACTGGCGGACAGGCAACTCTAACGTGAACTTCTTTTGCCCCGCCATAATCCCGGACATAATCGATTAGTGCCCTGCCTGTAGTGCCTCTTACAATGCTGTCCTCAACAAGAATTACTTTCTTTCCCTTAACAACAGGCTTAATCACAGAATATTTTTCGCGAACTCTTTTTTCTCTGTTTTTGCCTTCAATAAATGTTCTCCCAACATACCTGTTCCTTACAAGCCCTTCCATTGAAGGGATACCCAGCTCATGGGCATAAGCATCTGCTGCAGGTTTTGCAGTATCAGGAACACCAACAACAATGTAATCGTCGCTGTTTACATCAAGGAATTCTGCTTTTGCCAGTTCCTGACCAAGTCTCCAGCGGGTTTCATAAACATTCGAACCATCAATTGTCGAAGAAGGATTGGCAAAGTACACCCACTCGAACATACAGTGAGCGCTTCTTCCTTTCTTTGCATATCGCTTTACTTCAACCTCTCCGTCCTGAATAGTAAGCAGCTCTCCAGGCTTTAATGACTTTATGCCATTGCTTGTGTCATTAATGAGTGCACAACTTTCCGAAGCAGCACCAACAACATCATTGTCAATTGTGTAAGACACAGGCCTTATTCCTAACGGGCCTCTTGCAACAACAAGGTCGCCTTCTGCATTCATGTAAGCCAGAGAAAATGCGCCGTCAACCCTGTCCGAAACATTCCTGAAAATCTGGTTGTAAGGTTTTCTTTTTTCTCCCTTGAGCTCATCAGCTAATAACAAGAGTAGGAGTTCTGTGTCAGAATCTTTTACAAGATGGTAATGTTTCTTTTCAAACTCTTCTTTTAACTCAGGATAATTTGCTATGTTTCCATTAAAAGCAAAAGAGAACCACTTCCATTTTCTTCCGTGGTGCCTCTCAAATGGCTGTGCAAAGCTCTCATCAGAAGCACCGAAAGTAGCATACCTCACGTGGCCTATTCCTCTGTCACCCTCATATGATTTCAGGATGCCTTCAAACTTCGGACCTACTCTTGTCCAGAAAACCTCGCTGACTAAACCGATTTTTTTGTAAGTGTCAATCAGTTGCTGTCTATTGCTGTTGTAAGTAGTAATTCCTGCTGACAGCTGTCCCCTGTTCTGTTGTCTTAGAAGCATTTTATAGAGATAAGCCGAAGCACCGCCAAGAGGGTATTTGGACAGAGATCGCGGCAGATAAACCGCTGCAATACCACAACTATGCTTTACGTCCTCACTCATACGGAATCAGCCAAAAGATAATACTATTAGAGTACGACCATTTAAAAACGTTTTTCTATTGCAGAGATCTGCAAATCATTAAATATAATTACAGAACTAATTATTATTAGATCAAATGAGATTCAGGGACAGAGCACGAAAGTTTTTTTCTTTCGGAGGTCGCCTCGGAAGAAAAAAAGAACAAACTGCAGAGACTGCAAAAACAGAGAAAATACTTGCTCCAGCACATAAACCAATACCCAAACCTGTTCACGGACCTTTGGTAACTAAGGCACTAAGCAAAGGACCGGAATTACTGAAAATCCGAAGAGAACTGAAAGTTACTTTAGACAACATTACAATGAAACATGCGATGAGAGAGAAAGGAAAAGACCCTCCAGAGATTGCGCAGTTGGAACAAAGAGTAATGGAACTGAGCGAGAAATTATTTGGGGAGAAGCACACTCGTAATGATATTCCAAATATAGTAACACTTGATGAAGCAATTTGTGCTGCCGCTAATCCGAAGTTTTTTGCACATTTAGTTAATAATTTTGCCAACAATGTTTTGCCAAGATCTGGGCAAATAGCAGAAACCAGAACTGCAGTGATAGATATTATTAACAGTTCAAAAAGAGTATATGAATTGCGTGAAGAACACGGAAAAGCAAAAGAATTAGAAACAATCCTAGAAAGAATATCTAGACAAAAGAAACACTAGTAAATCCCATTAGCAATACGATCTAATTTAACACCATTTACAGCAACTTCAGGGGCTATGACTACAGAATCTTCCCCCCATGAAACAACCTGCTTGGTTTGTTTTCCGATTGCAGTTATGTTCTTTAGGATTCTTGTGAAATTATCGTTTATGCGCAGGGTATTCGGAATCAAAGGACTCTTTATTTTTCCGTTTTCAATAATATAAGAGTCTCCCCTGATTGTTGAAGTGAAGTCCGCACTAGTGAAACCGTTTACCTGATAAGAGTACCAGATTCTGCCTATGTAAATCCCGTTCTTTATTTCTTTTAAGAGTTCTTCATGAGAATGATTTCCCTTATTGATAACCATGTTTGTCGCACTGATGTGTGGTTCGGAAGCATACCCCCCAGACCTGAAACCATTTCTCGAAGAAAACTTTTTCATTGAGGAAAACTTTTTAGCATAATAATCATTTGACAGGAAATCCTTTAAGATTCCGTTTTCTATGAGACTTGTTTTTCCTGTTGCCAGCCCTTCATCAGTTATTTTTCTGCTGCCGACAGCATCTTTAAGCGCACCATTATCAGTTATGCTGACTAAAGGAGAAGCTATTTGTTTTCCTAAGTCCTGCGCATACGGTGTTGCATTGTACTCTACAGAACCAAGGTCGAGAGTGAGAACATTCTGAATGAGTTCTGCGAATGCCATGCTGCCGAAGACAACATCATAGCGATTAGAGTCCAAATATGAACCGCCTCGCAGGGCAATAGCTTTTTCTGCCGAAGCACGACCAACTTCTTCCGAATTAAGCTTGTCCAGGTAAAGCGAGGTATCCAGCCACATTCCTGATACATCACTCTTTGCCTCTAAGATTGTTGTCAGTGAAGCAGAACAGTAAGTGGTTTCATCGCACTCTAAAACAGAGTTAGTATTGGCAACCGCTATTCTTGTTGCTGCAAAATCAAGTTCTCCTGTAATGTTAATGTTCTCAGA
Source organism: uncultured archaeon (assembly GCA_964515835.1). Lineage (GTDB taxonomy): Archaea > Iainarchaeota > Iainarchaeia > Iainarchaeales > SKW153 > CAZEVB01. Next base: position 5,673 of record CAZEVB010000037.1, read on the forward strand.
TGGTTTCTTGTTCTCAAGATAAGACAAGGCACTATCCAAGCAGGCGTAAGCCAGGTCAACAGGTTTTTCTTGGTCTAAAGAGAATAACTTTTTGTCTGCAAAAGACGCGTTAGTTATTCTGCCTTTGTTTGATGGAAAGCTCTTGAAATCCTTGTCCAGAACAGAGTTGTGTCTTGCTTTTTCATATGCTTTTAGAATAGATTTCTTATCAAAAGAACAATCTGCCTTGCCGAAACCGATTTTGCCGTCGTTGAAAAGGATTCGAACACTTAAACCGTGGTCGGAATTTGATTTTGGTTCTTCCAAAGCATTGGAGGGAACATTTGTAGCGTAACAGATTCTCATTATGCTGTAATCAGATGCAGATGCAAAGACCTCTGCTTCTTTCACGTCCTGTTTTTTCTCGATTATTTCGAGAGCATCCTTTACTATCGATTTTAGTTCTGAAAGAGCAATCATTGCATGACCTCCGAATTGGCTCCGCATACTCTTGCCCTTGAACGCATGTGAGGACCGCCGTTACCGAGTTTCATAACCTGCATGGGAGTTCCCTTTCCGCAGTTGGGAACATTGTAAAGAACGAAATCATCTGCCGCAGCGTCAATGTTTTTAAGGTAAGAATAACTGTCAGATGTCAGGCCGCCCATCCTGTAAAGTTTTTTTATTTCGCCGTTCTTTATTTCAAAGAGTTTCCAGCAGGTTATCTTAAAGTTCTGTCGTGTTTCACCTATGCTCGGGGTTTTCTGTCCAACCACATAATAACCGTTTTTTGTTTCCTCAAACAGTTCTTCTTTTTTCCAGCTGCCAGGAGCAAAGCAGGTGTTGTTCATCCTGATGACTGGCACAAGCTCAGCTGAGGTTGCGCGCATACCGCCGTTTGGTTCTTTGCCGAGGATAGTGGCTGTTTCCCTGCTGTTAATGAACTCGTTAAGGATTCCTTCCTTGATATTGTAATGTTTTTTTGCTTTGACTCCCTCATCATCGTAGCGGTAATAACCATAACCTTCTTTCAGGTTTGGATCCGAGAAAACAGAAACTTCTTCTGAAGCAACCTCTTTCGAGAACCTGTTGTCATCAATTCCTGAGAACCACCATGCCCTTCCTGCCCAGGCAGCCTCTCTTTTCAGTGCCCTGTCTGCTTCACTAGGATGCCCGACAATTTCATGGCAAAGAAGAGTGTTATACCAAGGATCGGTTATTACTGTTGCTTCCTCTGTGTTAGTGAATGCGGGTGCATTAGAGAGTTCGATTGTTCCCTGTGCAAGGTATTCTGAGAAAGATTCGAGAGTCATGTCAAAAGAATTGTACCCTTCAAGAACCTCTGGACCAGCATTTCTTCCCATGCTCTCGTAAAAAGTTTCAATTGCTTTTCCTTTTGCCGCGAGATAAACAAATGACTCTGTTAGTGCCTTTGACTGGTCAATAAGTGCCCCTTCACTGCTCGCAAATATTTTTCTCGAGAAACCAGTTGAAACAGAAATGCTGTTTGAAGCCATTCCCTTTAAACCTGCAACGAGCGTTGAACAGGACTCTGTGCGTTTAGTTAATTCTTCCAAGTCAAGGTCGCGTGGGTTTTTTTCAAACTCGGCCTTGACTGTGTCAGTGTAAATCTTTATATCTGCAAGGGCAGATTCCTTTATGTTTGCGCCTAAATCGGAATACTTTTTTCTTAAACCTGTTTTGAGTTCTGAACTGTGTAATGCACGCTTATGTGCAAGTGAAAAAAGTTCTCTTAGTTTTTTTTCAGGAGAAATTGTTTCCTTCGGACTCAAAGCAGTTCCTGCATAACCTGATGCAGACAAACCATTTGCGTGGCTGGCGATTACTCTTACACCAATAGAAGAAGAAAAATCCTCTTCCGAACTCTTTGAGTTGCCATTGAGAGCATTAGTTCCCTTCCACTCAGACAACTCAAGCCTTACATCAGCGTAAACCCTGTTTTTTGAAGAAAAAGAATCTGTTGTTTTCTTTAAAGAATCTTTGGAAGATTCAAGCGATTCTATTGTCAGTGACTTCATCTTACTCACTTATTCCTTGCTCCACTTCAGGACCACTCCCATTAACAAGGAAGCTAAAGCAAGAAGAGCCATCATAGTAAAAAGCACAATAAAACCAAATAGTGCAGCAATTACTCCTCCAAGAGAAGCAGCGAATGCAGCAGTAAGGTAATTCATTGATTCCCAGATACCCCATTCCGAAGCATACTTGCCTTGATCAAGGTTCTTGGAATAAAGAGCATCAAAAGCAGGTAAGCCGATTGCAGTACCCACACCAAGAATTATTTGCACTGCAAACAAGCCAATAATATCATTAACGAACAGGTAAGCAAAGTAACCAATAAAGATTATTCCTGATGAAAGAATCAACAAGTTTTCTCGGTGTTTAATATGGTCTTCCCATTTCGAGATTAACAAGAGTAAGACTGCTGTTGAAATAGAAAAGAGAGCATAAGCAAAACCAACTGTCTCAATGTTTCCGGCAATGTTATTAACAAAGATAGCATAAATCGGGCTGAAAAGATAACTCGCAAAAAGGATCAAACCAGAATGCATTAGCAGGATTTTCAGGATTCTTTTCATTTAACCACACTATTGTTTTTTCCTCAACAAAGGCATTGCTGTTGTCGGGTGCTCCATAATCTCCCTGCCTTCAGGCAGAACATCTTC
>CAZEVB010000038.1:0-8194 GCA_964515835.1 uncultured archaeon
GGAAAACCAAGTTACTCAAGATCAGGTCCAAGGCAGTCAAAGTTCTCCGGACAATCAAAGTTCTCAGGGAGAGGAACTAAAAAAGGTTTTAGCAAAAAACCAAAAAGAGATTACTGCAAATTTAATATGCCTGACAATCTTTAACAAAAGACTAAGCATTCGGAGAAGTTTTTAATTCTTTTGCAGCAGAATTTGTGAGTTGATGTTAATGAAGAAAATATTTTTGTTATTGATTATCGGGATTGCTTTACTTGGATGCACACAGAGTATTGACAATAATATTACTGATGATAACACAAACCAAAGCGATATTAATTCAGGAGATGATAACTTGACTGAAGTATTTGTAGAAAACGGAGACACAATAAAAGTAGAGTACGTGGGCAAATTCCCGGATAGCGGGGAGGTATTTGACAAGAGCGAAGGAAGAGGACCTCTGGAGTTCGCTGCAGGCACAGGGAAGATGATAAAGGGATTTGACGCTGCAGTAATCGGCATGAAACTTAATGAAGAAAAAACAGTAACTATCCCACCGGAGGATGCTTATGGTACTGCAGATTCTGGACAAAGAATGGAAGTTCCTGTAGCACAGATAAGCGGCGGGACTGACCTTAATGTCGGATCAAGACTTTACACTGCTAACGGACAGGAAGGAACTGTTATCGAGATAAACGACGGCGTAGCTGTTGTTGAGTTCATAAATCCTATGGCTGGGAAAACACTCGAGTTCTGGATAAAGGTTATTGCAATAAATAAGGCATAAGAAATGCAGCCACCGGGATTCGAACCCGAGTCGCAGGCTCTTTCCAACCGTTCCCAGAGGTCAACTGGCAAATCCTGTTTTCCGTCAACGCTTTCCGCAGAAAGGGTTGCTGACAGGGATAGTTGTGGGAAGCCTGAATCCTACCACTAGACTATGGCTGCACTATAATCTAATGGCATAAACAGCTTTTAAAATTTGATGTACTTATGTTTAAGAGAATGACAACTAAAAAGAAACTGAAAGTACTTTTTGTTGTAGACGCAAATAAAGATACAGGAATTTATGTTTTTGCAAACAGTTTAGCTAAAGTACTCAGAAGAAAAGGAGTGGATGTAAAGATTGATGAACGAGGAAAATATGACCTCATCCACATACAGAATCCCTTGCCGATTTCTTATTTGAGAGTAAAGAAAAGACACCCATTCACCCCGATTGTCTGTACAACTAACATGACTCATAGCGAGTTAGTTGGGATTATTCCAAAAGCAATGACGCCTATAGCAGAGAATTATCTTTACCTGTTTTATCTTGCGTGCAAAAAGATAATCTGTTCTTCTCCAAAGATAATGAATGAGTTAAGCAAATTACCAGTAATATCAAAAAGAAGAATCTATCTACCTAACGGGGTTTGTTTGGAGGACCTGCATAAAGACAAAACTGACGGGGAGAAATTCAGGAAGAAATACAAGATACCCGAAGATAAGAAAGTTGTTCTGTCTGTCGCTACACTGCAGAAAAGAAAAGGAATATTTGATTTTGTCAAAGCATCAAAGAAACTGAAAAATTACACTTTTGTGTGGGTTGGCGGAATTGCACAACTGCCTACGGTGCATGGAAAGAACGAATTGAAGAAACTCATGAAAGAAAAACATGACAACCTTGTGTTCACGGGCTTTCTGAAAAGAAAAGAACTCGGGAATGCTTATGCTTCTGCAGATGTCTTTTTGTTCCCGACTTATGCGGAAACATTCGGTTTAGTTGCAGTTGAAGCAGCTCACTTTGGTCTGCCTGTAATTATACGCGACCTACCTGAATTCAAAATGTTCAAATTTGGCATCAAGTTCAGGAACCAGAAGAGTATGGAAAGGAAAATAAAAAAAGTTCTTGAAAACAAAGAAAAATGGAAGAAATATTCCGAGAAAAGCCTTAAAGAAGCAGATACCTTCAGCATAGATAGTTATGCTGATGAAATGAAAGAAATTTACGAGAAAGTTATTTAGAGTCATATTTCTTTAACTTATGTAGTTTTGTGATTACTGAATATGGACCATAAACAACCATTCTGTCCAAAACAAAAGAAATGACTACTGAACCAAGATAAGCCCTCACCTGAGAAATACCAGTACCGGATATTATTTCAGGGAGTAATTTAAGTTGATTTATCTTCAAGGTTACCGAATTTTTCTTTGCTTTGGATTTTGTTTTCTCTGCTAAAAGCTCTGCATCCTCTTTAGTTGAGGTTCCGACAACAACATCCTCAGATTTGAATTTTATTTCCCCAACTATTTTCTTTATCTGCAAGGCAGTTGCCTGAAATTCAATCAGGTCATTAAAATCCATTTCCTTTAAGGTTTCAACCTGCTTCAGGAAAATCGTGTTCAGATAATCAAGTTGTTTTATTCTCTGGACTGTTTTTTTCTGTATCTGTTCAAGATCCTTTATGTAGAAATCAACAGAGCCTCTGGCAGCATGCAACAGCTCAGAATCCTGTTTTGACCGTTCAATGAGCGCATGAAGATCCTGTACAATATAATCAATCTGCAAGTGGCTTTCCTTAGAATTAACTGTAGCATTAAGCTTCATAAGAAGCTTGTGTTTCATTTCCCTGCCAATTGCCATGGTGCCTTTCTCAGTTATGTAAATCCGATTGTTTACTCGCGCAACAAGCCCGATAGCAGACATGTCTTTCAGAGCCCTGCTTAATGCCGCTCTTGCAGAATTAACTGAAGAATAATCCGCTGAAGTTTTAGTCAACAGTTCATTATAATTGATTCCGTCAGACTGCTTGACAATTAACAATATTGAGTTTTTAGTGGCCATTGTTAATAACAGGGGAAGTAGTCTTTAAAAAACGAAGCCAAAATATTCTGCAAGAAAACGATGACAGTGCCATGCAGTTGCAGGGCACGCGGATCGTCCCTACGCAATGGGACAATTATGCCTTTACTATCTCAATTTTCTTGAGTTTTCCGCCGTATACAGCGTAGTGTTTTGTTCCGCATACTGCACACTCGGCAAGGAAAGTCGGTTTCTTGCTTTGTTTCTTTACAGTAGCATTAAACCTTGCCTTTCCACCATAGCCTTGCTTGTACTTTGCTTTGTTCTTTCGGGTTCCCCAGGCATCAGTTCTAGCCGAACCTGACTTGAACTGCTTGAGCTTGTGCTCGGTATGCGCATTGCATTTTAGACAATAATCTTTTGTTTCTTTAGGGAATTTCATTTGACTCACCAAACTGAAAAACAGTATAAATATAGGAGGACAACGGGTTTATAAAAATAACTATCGGGTCCAGAAAACCATAAAATCAAAGAAAGTAATTTAAAAAGTTCATACTTTTCTTTAGAAGCTGGTGGGTATTTGGAACAAAAAATCAAACAAGCAATCAAGGCATTGCTTTTTATCGGAGCACTCTTCCTGTTTATCTTTGCAATAGACCTGCTTGGTTCAGGATTTAAAATGCTTGGCGGAGAGTTCACAAAAGAACTCATTTCCGCGACAGCAAACCCTATTCTTGCATTAGTTATCGGTCTTCTGGCAACAAGCATTGTCCAGAGTTCTTCAGCAACAACAGCAATAATCGTTGGTTTGGTTGCCTCAGGAGTACTTGGAATCGGCAGTGCAATACCAATGATAATGGGTGCAAACATAGGAACAACAGTAACAAACATGATTGTTTCATTTTCTCATATTTCCCGAAGAGAAGAAATGGGAAAAGCAGTTGGCGGCGCAGTTGTACATGATTTCTTTAATATACTGGCAGTAGCAATCCTGTTGCCTTTAGAGATGTTTACTGGAATAATCGAGAAAACCGCGACATATTCGACCTCATTTTTTATGAGTCTGGGCATAGAAGCAGTAGCATCACCAGTTAAAATAGTAATTAAACCACTGGTTGCACAGGCACAAATCATTATCGGGGGTAATGCAATAGCAGTTATAATCGTTGCACTCGTACTGTTGCTCTTAAGCCTCAAACAAATAGTAAGCACTGCCAGAAATTTAGTAGGAACAAAAATGGGTTCTGTTTTGGATGTTTACCTTTTTAAAAGCGCATTCACTGCATTTCTTGCCGGACTGATATTCACTGCAATAATTCAGAGTTCTTCAGTAACAACTTCTCTTGTAATTCCTCTTGTTGGTGCAGGACTGTTAACAGTAAGAAAGATTTTCCCTTACACTCTGGGAGCAAACATCGGCACTACAGTCACTGCATTCATTGCCGCAATAGCTATCGGAGTTCCAGCAGGAGTAACTGTCGCAATATGCCACCTGTTATTCAATCTTTTGGGGATAATTATTCTTTATCCGCTAAAAGCACTGCCAATAGGAATGGCTGAAAAATTCGGTTATTATGTGCAAAAGAAGAGAAGAATAGCAGTAATCTTCCTTGCTTTAACTTTTTATATAATTCCGTTCATACTACTAATAATAATGAGGTGAAAAATTGATTGAGGAGATAATAGAAGCATGGAAGAAAGAAGACCTGCTTAAGCAGTCTCTCAGGATAATCAGCAATATGTTTGACACTACCCACCTGATGTTTGAAGCCGCAAAATCAGAGTTAGAGAATAGCGAAAAAAATCTTAGCAAGGACTACATAACCCAAAAAGACATTGAAGTAAACCAAATGCAGATAGAGGTGCGGAGGAAAGTGCTTGAACACCTCTCATTTTCACCAGCCCAGGACATAACTGCGTCACTGGTTTTCCTGTATGTAGTTAATGATCTCGAAAGAATCGGAGACTACTGCAAAAACATGGAAGACGAGGCACTTGTGCACAACAAGCACGCATCACCAAAGAACAAGGACTACCCCGAAAGAATAAGTAAAGTAGCAGAGAGGGTCAGTAAGCAGTTCCTGAAAACAAAAAACGCATTCCTAGAGAATGACAAGATAAAGGCTAATGAGATAGTCAATGAATACAGCGAAATAAAAAAATCTATTAACGAGATAATAACAGGGCTGGAGAAAGAATCGCGAATGAGTTCAGGCAGAGCTATAACACATGCCTTGTATACGAGGCACATAAAGAGAGTGGCAGCACACCTGAAAAACATCGCTTCCAGCGTGGTAAATCCGTTTGACAGGGTTGGCTACAAACCCCGAGAAGAAAGCAAAACACAATAGGTTTCTTTATGGAAATAATCTACAACAAAGTTTTCCTTAAACACAGAGCCAGTTTCCACCCTGAAAACCCTAAGCGGTTAATTCGTTTTGAAGGAATCAAAGAAACCGAACTGGAAAACGGCGAAGAATTCCTGAACCTTGCACACTCTAAAGAGCACATAGCTAATATAAAAAAAGCATCCAACAAAGAAATGCCGATTGATACTGATACTTACACCAATAAAGACAGTTATGAAGTTGCCTGTTATGCTGTTGATGCAACAATTAAAGCAGCAGAAAGACAGGCATTTGCCTTAGTAAGACCCCCCGGACATCATGCCTGCAGAGAAAAAGCAATGGGGTTCTGTTTGTTCAATAACATTGCAATAACTGCAAAGCATTTGATTGAACAAGGAAACCGTGTTTTTATAGTTGATATTGACATACATCATGGAAACGGCACAGAAGATATCCTGAAAGGAGAGAAGAAAGCGATGTATTTCTCAACACACCAGAGCCCCTGTTACCCCGGAACAGGTTTAACTAGCAAAGGAAATGCAATAAATGTTCCGCTTGAGTATGAGACAACAGACGAAGAATATATCAAAATTCTTGACAAAAAACTTAAACCTGCTTTGGATGAATTCAATCCTGATGTTATCGGAGTCAGTGCAGGATTTGATTCTTATTACTTAGATTTAGATGCTCTTGGCGGAGGGATGGGATTCAGGCTGACAACAAAAAGCTGGGAGAAGGTTGCTGAACTGATAAAGCCCTATAAAAAGTTCTTTGTTCTTGAAGGAGGATACAGGGCAGAAAGCGTAAAAGAAAGTGTCGAGTTTTTTGCAAATAATTTGTGAACACATCACTGTGTGCTTTCAGAGTAAGGAAAAAGATTGAGTTTGTATTCCCTGTAATAAAGAAGAATTCCATAATCCCTAAGAATATCATCAAACTTTTCACGCAACTGTTTCATGAAAAACTGTACCTCGGAATAACCCCTGAAAAAGCCCTCTATCTCAAAGTCTGCCCCGCCAATGAGTTCGTCTGTGTAAACAATGTTAGGGTATTGAACACAAAAGTTGTTCATTTCTTTGAAACGTTTTTCGGAATAGTTCTTTAGATTTAAGTGAATCTTCCAGTACTCATAACCCATTTTTTCTAGGTCTAAGCTTATCCCATAACCACTGATTACTTTTTCTTTTTCCAGGCGTTTTAACCGGTAAGAAACAACCTTATCACTAACACCTAACTGAGATGCAATATCAATCAAAGGAGTTCTTGAGTTTGCCGAAATTATTTTAAGAATCTTTAAATCAAGCTCATCAAGATCTGCTTTTTGCTGCATTCCAGAGATAAAAGGATTGAATGACTGTGGTTTTTTTCCTACAAGAAAACCTTTTGGCAGGTTCATGAACCAACCATAAACAGAGGTCCAGTAATCAGAAATAAAGTTGCCATATTTTGCCTTGAATTCTTTCCAGAAACTGAGGTAATGGTTATTGTCACGGGCCCAGAAAAGCAAGTTCAGGTGCCAATTACCTTGGACACCGACACACCAGCCAACTTCAGGTCTTGATATGAGATAATCAACTATTTCTTTTTCTTTCTCAGGAAGAATATTCTGGAGTTTAATGAATGTCCTGAAGATAACTAAACCTACTCTTGATGAGTCAATACGTGCATAAAAACCTTTTATGATGCCTAGTTCAGTTAAACGGTTTATCCTGTAGTTAACTACCTCCTTGCTGAGACCTACTTTTCTGCCAATAGAACTCAGCGACTGGCGTGCACCCAAATCTAACTCGTAAAGTATCTTCCGGTCCTTTAAATCAAGATCTATACAAGGCATATTTATCATAGGTAAATATGGCTATAATAATATATCGTTTTGATAAAAATATTAGTTAATTGTTTTAAATAAGGGAAATGCTGCAATTTACTTATTAACTAATCAGAGTGAACTAGAATGTTGATTGAGGTTTTGAGTCACGCAGCAGCACTGGACTTCGGCTGGATAATCAGCCTTCCCTTAAAGAACCCTGTAATGGCTTTCATGCTATTTGCAGTGTTCTACATGTTTTTAGATGGAAAAAAAGTAATCAGGGGATCTATAGTTATCTTCATTGTCCTATTCGCCTTCCTTGACTTCGAGACAGTGCTTGGAATACCATTTTTCACAGGAAAATTCCTTGTTGTTTATTATGTCACAAAAATAGCGGTTCTTGCCTTGGCAGAAGGAAGCAAGAGATTCAAGGGGAAGTTGCTGTTCCTTAGCGAGATGCAGTTCTATGCCGCTTTCGTTATCTCAGTACTGTTTGTAAGGTGATAAAATGGGGTTTGCACAAAGACTAACACAAGCAGGTTTCATTATTATTCTTGAATATTTAGGAATCTTTCTCTTACGAGGACTTGGAGTAGACTTTGCATGGCTTGCTTTCACGCCAGCAGGCTTTCTCGTTATAGCTAACCTTGCACTTGGTTATACTTATTATTTCAGGCTGTAATCACAAAGAAATAATTATTCATTAATGAGTTCTATTGTTGTTTTCGCAGAAGCCAGGATGTTTCCTTCAAACTCAACAACCGCATTCACATCATAAAAACCAGGGTATACTCCGCCGCAACCGCCAGTGCATGCAGGAATCTGATCAAAGAACTCCAATATGTTAATACCCTCACCAAGGCTAACCAGCCTGCTTTCAGAAATATAAGCATATGACTTGGGTTTTATTCCCTGTATCCTCACAGTCACTTCAGGCAGTTCTTTTTCGCAGAGAACTTCAAGGCGCACAGAGATATCTTCATTTGAAGAATAAACATTCTTGTCGGTTGAAACAGAGAGTTCTATTTTTGGCAGAGATTCTGGATTAGTGTTATTGATATCAGTCTGCAAAGGAACCTGATTGTTAAGATCTGAAGCACATGTGCCGTCAGCAGTAAAGTAGCTGTCACACACGCCAAAATTATCTGAGCCGTTAAAATCATCAGGATTAGTTACACACCCAAAAAGGAAAACAAAAACAGTCAACAGTAACAAGTGTTTCGAGTTAAGCATGCAGTGAAAGAAACACAAAATATTTAATAATCAACTGTTGGCAAC
>CAZEVB010000039.1:0-1207 GCA_964515835.1 uncultured archaeon
CTGGTGTTGATAAGACCCAGACAATGATTGTACTTAAAGAGGTATAATTATTTTTTTAATCCTGCTTCTTTTACCAGTTTTTCTAACACTTCTTCTTTTGTTTCTTTTAGTCCTTCTCCGCTGACAATAGCTTCTTTGAACATTTTTTTTGCTTCGTGCAATTGTTCTTCTCTTGCGATATCTGTTTTGTTAATGATAACAAAGAATGATTTGTCCTTGAACTCTTTCTTCAGGTCCTTGAATAATTTCTTCTGCTCTTCAAGAGGATAACCGCATTGTTCGCTTGCATCAACCACAAATAGGATGACGTTCGAGATGTTCTTTATTGCTGCAACCGCCCTTTTCTCGACAGGGTTTCTCTGTCCTGGATTCTTGTCCAGGATTCCCGGGGTGTCCGCAAATTGCACTTCCTCGTAACCAATCTTTGTGTAACCAAGCATTATGCTTTGTGTGGTAAACTGATAGCTTTCAATCTTTGGTTTTGAGTCAGTTAATCTGCCTAACATTGTGCTCTTTCCTACATTAGGAAAACCTGCAATGCTGACAGTGAACATTTCTTTTATGTCAGGCATTCTCTCCATAAAGATCGCGACTTCTTTAAGCAACTTGAGATTATGTCTGTTTCTTTTTACGAATGAAGCTGTTCTCCCGAAAAACTCTTTCTTTAGTTTTCCGATAAGCATTTTTTGTCGTGCCTGCCAAATACTTTTTGAGTATTTCATTTCAAGTTTTCTTATTTCTTTTGAAGAGCCCTTTAGTGAAGAAATGCCTTTTCGTACGTCCCCTAAATTAAATGCGCTTTTTATGGTGTCCCTGTAAAAGTTCGGCATCCTTTCAAAATCAGGAAACTTTTTTTCAATGACCTGAAGTTCTTCCCGGATTATCTCTGACACTATCTTCATTTTTGTGCTTGCGTCTCTTTTAACAAAAGTAAGTTCATCTTTCACATATTTGCTTTTCTTGCCTTTCTTTTCGGTTGTTTTTGCTGCTTTCTTGAATGCCTTTTCTATTATTTCGTCCGCTGTCTTAATGAATATCTTTCTTGTTTTCTTGTTTTTCTTATTTTTCATGATATTAAATATTCGGGTGAGATCTATTTATAACCTGCTGAGCAGGACCTTAATCCGAACTTTTAAATGCCTTTTCCTTGCAATTTGTTGTTCTTTTAAAACTTTATTGTTTCTTTATAGTATAGGATTTGTTCAGA
>CAZEVB010000039.1:1307-5739 GCA_964515835.1 uncultured archaeon
GGGGTACCTTTAGGTATTGACCTCAAGGGAGGAAACATGATTCTTTTGAGAACAGATATGCCCATTAATGCGGAAGTCCTGAAAGCAGATCTCTTATCGGATTACCCTTTGCAGGAACTATCAATTACTTCAACATCTTCTCCTGACGGCAGTCACGGCACAATAATCCAGTTTTTGGTTAATAGTGATTTAGCAGAACTTGAGAACAAAATAAAAGAAGCAGAATCCCTAAAGGAAACCAATCCTGAGCAGGCAAAAAGCATTGTTTCAGGCATGTCAGGACTATTCGCAAAGTATGGGGTGAATGAAGAGATAAACCTAATTAATATTAATGATGCTATTGACAAGTCAAAGATTCTTCTTGTCAGTGCAAAAGACAATTTTGTCAGACAGATAGAAAAAACAATAGAAGAAAAGTTTTCTGTTAGCGAAATAAAATCCCAGACGCGGGAAGTCGGGGCTTCACTTGGGAAAGCCTTCTGGGACAGCTCGATACTGGTTATGATTGTAGCGGCTATTCTAGTCATAATAGTTATTTTTGCTTTTTTTAGGGAACTGGTTCCTTCGCTTGCAATAATTGCTTCAGCTATTCTTGATGTTGTGTGCGCACTTGCAGCAATGGCAATCTTCTCAATACCATTGTCGCTTTCAAGTATTCCTGCACTATTAATGCTTGTTGGTTATTCGGTTGACACTGATATAATGCTGACAACGCGTCTTCTCAAGAGAAAAGAAGGCGGGTTAAAAGAACGTAGCTACGAAGCAATGAAAACAGGGCTTACCATGACTTTAACAACAATGGCGGCACTCTCAGTAATGATTACTTTATCATTCATGTATCAAATAGTTGTTATTTTTGACTTAACAGTTGTTCTCTTCTTTGGTCTTGTTGCAGACATAATCTCAACATGGTTAATGAATGCACCTATTTTGTTAGTATATGCTGAATCAAAGAGAGGTGGCAAATAATGAATTTTGCAAAGAATTGGAAACTGGCACTATTGTTTGCCGCACTGATGATTTCTTTCTTTTCTATTGCAACTTCAGGAATACAATTTGGAACAGACTTCGAAGGAGGAACACTCTTCCAGATACACTTGTCTGAGAAAGCGACTCCTGATCAGATGCAGATAATAAGGGCAGTTATTGAACAAAGAATGGATTCATTTGGCTTAAAAGACACTTCAGTATCCTCCTCAGGTAGTGAGTTCCTGATAGCAAAGATAGCCGAATCTGATCCTGACGAAATAGAGTCCATTGAAAAAATTCTGCATACTCAGGGAAAGTTCGAGGTTCTCTTTGACGGAAATGTTCTCTTTACTGGTTCGGATATAATACAAATAATTACTGATCCTGGACAGGGCTATACTGTCAGGCAGGAAGGCGATGCTTACCGGTGGGTTCTCCCATTTATCCTAAAGGAGAGTGCAGCAGAAGCATTCTCAAGAGGAGTTTTCCACAAGTGTGTCCTCACTGGTTATGGCAGTGGAAGTACTAGGGAGTATGACTGCGAGAAAACATATTTCTTTATTGACAGACCGTCTGACAAGGTTATTGTTATACCAAGGGATGTTTATGATTATGATACTGATGCTTTCTTTACTGGTTCAGTAGCTTCGGATATTCCTCAGGCAACAGACATTGAAGACTATCTCGCTAATGTTAATGCCTCATACTTAATAGTTGATAATAACTTTAGTTCTGCACAAAAGCAGGAACTTTCAGCCCTGTTTGCTAAACATTCAAAAGTAATTGTTCCTGCATCAGCAAGCGAGGCACTAAAAGAAGAAATCGCAGAAATCGGTTTTGAGGTAAAAGAAGTTGAAGAAAAGGATGATGTTCCTTGGCTTTGGACAGCAACCGGAGGAAAAGCAATTATTCAGTTAACTGCAGGAATAACCGGTGACGAGCCTTACATCAAGGATATCGATAACGCAAAAATCTTTTCACATTTGACAATAACCGGTTCTGCGGCATCGCGTGAAATCGGTTTTGATGAACTGGAAGCATTAAGAATAATTCTTGAAACAGGTTCGCTGCCAATAGGAATTGACGATATTTCAAAAGAAGTTGTTTCTCCTTTGCTTGGGATGGATTTCCTTAATGCAGTTATTTTTATGGGTGTATTTTCTCTCCTGGCAGTAGCCTTGGTAATATTTATCCGTTACAGACAAGTGAATCTCGTTTTACCAATACTGTTCATCTCGCTTTCAGAGGTAGTGATTGTTGTTGGCTTTGCTTCACTCATAAAATGGAATTTAGATTTAGCAAGTGTAGCGGGAATCATTGCCGCTGTTGGTACTGGTGTTGATGACCAGATAATTATTACTGATGAGTTAATAAAAAAGAAGGAAATTCTTGTTGGTTCCTTGTTGAACAGGATAAAGAAAGCATTTTTCATTATATTTGCTGCGGCATGCACAACAATAGCAACAATGGCACCAATCCTAATCTTCGGCTTTGGTTTAGGTAAATTAACGGGGTTTGCATTAACAACAATTGCAGGTGTGCTTATTGGGGTACTAATAACAAGACCGGCTTTCTCTGAGCTGGCAAAAGCAGTTATCGAAAAATCTCTCTGATTTTTTTTCAGCAGACTAAAGCATTTCTTTGATTTCCTGTCCGGATTTCTTTGTGAAATAATACCATACTATCAGTATGGCAAAGAACATCGCAAACCAGCTTGCAACATGCACTAACTCCACAAGCCCCAAACCAAAAACTTTTCCTGTCAGGATAACTGTATAAAGTCTGACAAGATTAACTAAAAGAATAGTTATTATGCCTGCAGCAGAAATCACCAGCTTATTTTTTAGTTTCGGTTTCCTTAACGCAAACACTATTGCAATAAATACCCCCGCACTCAATAATCCTGTGCAGTTAGCAGAAATAACAAAAGCTCCTTCATTCAAAAGAACAGAATTACTGTTGCTTTCAAGTCCGACAAAACCTGCTTCCAGTCCTGCAAGACTTTCTTCCAAAACCAATGGCTCAAAAACAAGCAGTAGTAACTGAAAAAATGTTACAATGGCAAAGAACTTCAAAAGAAAAAGTGCTTCTTTTCTGTTTATCATGTTACCATGGAACCTTCTTTAGTTTCATGCGGTAAGCCAAAAAGTTGCTTGTCTTATGCACTAAAAGTGTTAGTATGGCGATAGCGGCAATCTCATAAAAGTTCGGGGTGTAAATAATGCTTCCTAATGCCATGCCCCCGATAACAAAGTCAAGCTGATCCAGGAAAAGAACTTCGTCTCCCCTTTTTATCCTGTTCCTGCGTTTAAAGAAACTGGCAATTGAATCACCCACAATAGCTCCAAGCGCCAAAAGAAAACCAAGTACAACATAGTTGGCATACATTTCATTTACTGTTAAAGGAAAAACAAAATAAACCAGAAAAGCTGATGTGGTGCCGATAGCAACTCCCATTATGCTTCCTTTCCATGTCTTTCCCGGTCCAAAAATCGGTAATCCGTCACGCCACTTCTTGTTAAAATCCAGAGGGGTTTTTCCTCCAAATAACATTGCAGAACTGTTAGTCAGGTACATTGGCAACAAAAGGAGAACAATCTTTATGATCTGGGTATAAAGTTCTGGCGACTCCATAAAAACCTTAGAAATAGAGAAGGCATATCCATAAAATATTATGTTGTGTAAATCTAAACATGAAGACAAGAGACGCACTGATATTTTTGAGTGCAATAGTAGTGGTTCTTATTGCAGTTGCCCTCTTCCTGAGTCTGCTGATTCCATCAGCAGCTTTTTTTGGTCCGAGCATAGCAGTTATTCCTCTCAAGACAGATATTTATGACGAGACTGCTGATGAATTCATTTCAAGATTGGATTCTGCTGTTAATGACCCGTTAGTTGATGCGATTGTCATTGACATCAGCAGTGGCGGAGGAACTGTTGTTGCAACAAAAAGACTAGTTAGCAAGATAGAGGAAGCACGCCAGGAAAAACCAGTTGTTGCTTACATAGGCGAAATTGGTGCAAGTGGTGCTTATTATGCTGCAGCTGCTTCAGATTATATTTTTGCAGATGATGACAGTATAACAGGCAGTATCGGTGCTATCTGGATATTCGCTGACATTAATGGTTTATTGTCAGACTTCGGAATAAAAATGAAAGAAATCAAGGAAGGCGAATTCAAGTCAATCGGAAGCATGTTTCATGAGATGACTCAGGAGGAAGAAGAAATCCTTCAGGAAATAACTCTGGGGACTTTCGAACGCTTTAAGGCAGCAATAATAGAACTAAGGGGCGACAAGATAAACATGGAGTACGAAGACATTATTTTTGACGGCAGGATTTTTGTTGGCATACAGGCTCTGGAGTATGGCCTGATTGATGAAACAGGTTTCTTTGACGATGCAGTTGACAAGGCAGCAGAGCTTGCAGGAGTGGAAGGAGAACCAGAACTAATTTATTACAA
>CAZEVB010000039.1:5839-8139 GCA_964515835.1 uncultured archaeon
TTTTGTTAATGTTGTATGGTGGCAGTAAATGAATTATCTTGTCCAGTGGTTTTTGGCGTTTTCTTTAACTAATATAATTGAGTTTATCCCGTTTTATTTTTTTCTTAGGGGGAACCAAAAAGAAAGAATCCTGGTTCTGCTAAAAGTGAATTTAGTTACCCATCCGCTATTATGGCTTGTCATGCCCTTGTTTTTTGATTATTATTTAATCGCATTATTTCTATTAGAGCTATTGATTATTATTTCAGAAACGTTGTTGCTGAAAAGTTTCCTAAAAATCGGTTTTACTGAAAGTGCAAAAATATCTGTTGTTATGAATATGCTTTCAGCAGTCTTAGGCTTATTTCTGTTCTAAAGAAGCAGATAAGAGAATATCGCGCCAAAGCTGCTTGCAAGGAAGTTTACTGTAGTGTTGCCGATTATGCCTTTTCTCTCTAATTCTGCGCCAAGGACACTGTCAACAACGGAACCAAGCATTCCTGCAATAGTTATTACTGCGATTGCAAGAAGGTTGCCGCTGATGAAATAATAAATACCTGCAATAATGAATGCTGCAACAAAACCGCTTGCAAAGCCAAGCAAGGTTACTCCCCCGTCAGTTCCTGGTTCTACTTCTGTGTGTAGGTGTGTAATTAGCCTTGGTTTTTTTTTTGCCAGCATACCTATTTCAGATGAAACTGTGTCACTGAGAGCTGCTGAGAGCGCACCATAAAATGCGGCATATTGTCCGAGGAGTATTGCGGCGAGTGCAGCAAAACCATTACCCACAATATTTGCGGTTGTTCTTTTACTGTGCTCTGATTTAAGTTTCTCTCGGTTGTATCTGGTGCATGCTTCAGCTATAACAAAAAAGACCAAAATTGTTCCGAATGAAAGGATGTTGCCAAAAACATAAATCAGAATACCGACAATGTTCGCCAGGGTAATACCACTTAGTGAGAGAGATTTCTTTTTATAGGATAAAAAGGAAAATATTGCCAGAATAAGTATTACTGCTGCGATTTCTAGGTAGTTCATGCAGTCCCTACTGCGTTTGTTTTGGTTTCTTTATTTCGCTTTTAGTTATTTCAACTCTTTTTACCGGACAAATCTTCTTGATTTTTTCCATAACCATTTTTGCAGGTTTCTCTGAAACAATTGTTGAAATAAGCATGTCTGAGTTTGTTGCTGCAATAAATGCTTTTACTTCTTCTTTTACTGCATTTCTTATATCTCTTCTCTTGTTAGTGTCTGCCTTCCTTACGCTTATTGCAACTGCCTTAATCTTTACATCGAGATTGTCTTTTGATTTTCCTTTTACAACAAGCTCTATTTTACTGCTTCTTCTTCGGGTAAACTTTCTCAAATAACCTTCGTTAATCTCGTGTCCTAATGTTTCAGTGTAAGCCTTAGTTCCTTCAACTTTAATAATCCTGAACTTTATTTTTATGTAGTGCTTTCTCATCTGGTTTAACAGTTCTCTGGCGCTGACATTGATTGTTCTGCCGGGAACGCTCTCAGCTTTTGTTGCTACTGTTTCACCCATTTCTTTTAAGTCGAATTCTTTAGGTGCGTAGATTGTGAACCATAACTTTTTCTTCCACTTGTCTACAGTGGTTTTTTTCATTGATTCTTTTATCCTTTTTGCCAACAAATCACCTTAAAGAACCGAATTGATTTTTTTCACAAACTCCTTAATCCTGCTTTTTTCATTTACTTTGATTTCTTTTTCTGTTTTTATTGTTCCTTTGATTTCTACAATCATTTAATCATCTTACTTAACGAGCAGTGCTCCGACTTCGGATGAATATCTCCATCCCTTCGGTAGTTTGCCCTTCTTGAGGTAATATTTCTGTAATCTCCTTATCTTACTGACAGTTAATTGTAAACCTCTTTTAGCTGTAAAGTCCTTCTTGTTTTGTTCCATGTGTTTCTCTATTTTTGCAGCATTTTTAATAAGATTCAGCATGTCTTGAGGTATTTCCGGTAATAGCTTGTTTTCCTCTAACCAGTGACTGATTTTTTTTCCTGTGAGCTTCTTTACATCAGGAATACCGTACTGGTCTCTGAGAATAGTTCCTATTTCTCCTGAGGTGTGACCGGCATTAGCTAAGTTAATGATTATTTCCTCGACCTGCTTTGAGTCATATTCAACCCATTCTTGGCTGGTTTTTACTGCCTGTGGGCTGGATCCGCTCTTACCTTTTTTCCTGCTATGCATTCTTGCCAAATTTGCTCACCAATTATTTGTTTTACCTTTCCGTCCTAACGGCACGAAAAAGCACATTCTAAAACAAAGTATATCTATTACAGTTAGAGAA
>CAZEVB010000040.1:0-7808 GCA_964515835.1 uncultured archaeon
AATCAACCTTTTGGTTGATTGTTTATCAACCGCACATATATAAGTACTCGCGATAGGGGGTTATTAGCAGGCAAGTTGGAATATATATTTTCTAATCAGTCGTTCTGCATAAAGAGGGGTATAATGAGGTTAACTGAGTTTAGCTCTTGTGGAGGATGTGCAGCAAAGCTTCCTGTCGGTACACTAGCACCAATTTTGAGGCAAATGCAGTCTGTGAATCATCCCGATTTGCTTGTCGGTATAGAACACTTTGATGACGCCGCAGTATACAAAATAAATGAGGAAAACTCTCTGGTGCAGACAGTGGACTTTTTTCCTGCCATAGTTGATGATCCAAAAGCATTCGGGAGAATAGCAGCTGCTAACGCGCTAAGTGATGTGTATGCAATGGGCGGACAACCATTGACAGCAATGTGCATTGCAACTTTCCCTGAAGGTCTTCTTTCGGCAAATGACTTTTTGGATATTCTAAAGGGTGGGGAAGAGAAAATCATGGAGGCTGGAGCAACATTAGTGGGAGGTCACACCCTGAAAGAGAAGATTGTTATATATGGATTATCGGTAACGGGAATAGTAAAGAACTCTGAAATAATTACTAATTCGGGGGCTAAAGAGGGGGACTGCCTTGTTCTCACGAAACCAATTGGTACTGGGGTGTACATAAATGCACTAAAGAGCGGTGCTATCCAAGGAAAGGAGTTTGAGGAAGCATTGGAGTTAATGACTGCCTTGAATGATTACCCTGTAGAACCGATGAAAAAACATGAGGCAACTGCATGCACTGATGTGACTGGATTCTCTTTGTTAGGACATGCTCTTGAAATAGCCAAGGCAAGTAATGTCACAATAAAAATTGATTCGGGAAAAGTTCCTTTCATCAGAAACGTGAAAAGGCTTTCAAACGAAGGACATGTTCCGTCATCTACAATAAGGAACTCTTCGCATTTCTCGCCAGAAATCACGCGGGATAACAATATTGATGAAGCTATCATGAATATTCTCTTTGATCCGCAGACAAACGGCGGACTTTTAATATCCTGCCCAAAAGAAGAAGGCAGTAACCTCGTGAAAACCATTAACAGGGACAGCAGCATCAAATCAGCAGTGATTGGAGAAGTCACAAAAAAAAGGAACACGTGCCTCACAATATCTTAAATTCCAAAAGCGAAACTACAAACAAGTGTAAAATATGAAAAGTATTGTGAAACTAAAAGAAGCGGAGGCAGACAGGAGTAGTGTCGGAAGTAAGGCATCAAACCTGTGCCTGTTGAAGCTCAATGGCTTTAATGTCCCGCAAGGATTAGTGGTCACTACTGTTGTTTACCGCGAGTTCATGAAACAAAATCTGTTAGAAGAAAAAGTCGGTTTACTTTTGCATGAAATTGATTATAAGAGTACGGATTCAATAATTGAAACTTCAAAAAAAATCGGGGAACTCATGCTTAACGGCGTGATGCCTCAAAATATAAAAGAAGACATATGTATGGAATTGAGTGAAAGCCATATCAAGAAAGTAGCTGTCCGCAGTTCGGCGACTGCAGAAGACCTCACTAACGTATCTTTCGCAGGAATATATAACTCATACTTGAACACGAAGCCTGAAGAAGTAGCTGACAGGATAAAAGAATGCTGGGCTTCTCTTTATACTCCTGAGGCAATTTTTTACAGAAATTACCATAAAATAAAAAACAATCCTGAAATGGCTGTGTTACTGCAAGAAATGGTTGAAACAGAGTTTGCGGGAGTCATTTTTACAAAGGATCCACTACAGAATAGGCACGTGTGTATTGAGTTAGTCAAAGGTTCGTGTGACAACCTCGTTTCAGGGAAAACAACACCCGAAAGGCACTACTTCAAGAGACCATCGTTAGAAATAATTAAAAATGAGGACGCACATAATTTTCTTGGTTTAGAGGAGCCGTCTCTCAAAGAACTTGCAGTAATATCAATAGAGATAGAGAAATCTCTTGGCTGCCCGCAGGACATTGAATGGGGAATCAGCGGCAACGTAATTTACCTTCTGCAGTCTAGACCTATAACAACAATTGATTCGGGTGATAATCATGACTAACAAAAATCTTGCAGCCTTACTGGAAACAAAAAGCACTTACTTGAGAGAAGACATAATAAGGATTCTTCTTCACGCTGGTTCGGGGCACTGCGGTGGCTCAATGAGTGCAATCGATATAATGAACGCATTGTATAACGGAGGCATACTCTGTCATGACCCTAAAAACCCTTTGTGGATTGACAGGGACAGATTTATTGCTCCGGGACATAAGAGCCCTGCACTAGCAGTAACACTTGCGGATACGGGTTATGTACAAAGAGAGGAAATGTTGTCCTCTTTCAGGGACTTTAAATCAAGGTTTCAGGGGCACACTTCCAGTAAAGATTTGCCAGGTGTTGATGTATCCACTGGTTCGCTTGGCCAGATTATTTCGATTGCCGCGGGAATGGCATACGGTCTCAGGTTTGATAAGAGAAAAAGCAAGGTGTATGTTCTGGTTGGTGACGGGGAACTACAGGAAGGTCAGAACTGGGAAGCAATAATGTCTGCGGCAAAATACTGTTTATCCAACCTCTGTCTGCTAATAGACAACAACAGTATGCAGATTGACGGAACCACAAGCGAAGTCATGCCGTTGGAACCAATAACACAAAAGCTTGAGGCTTTCGGGTGGAGGGCACGCAGAATAAAGTTGCATGAATCAGGCAAAGAAAACATTAATTATGAGGGTTTATTGGAAGAATTAAATGCGTTCAAGGAGTATACGGGAAATCAACCGACTGTAATCGTAACAGACACAATAAAAGCCTTTGGGGTTCCAGACTTGCAGGCAAAAGTAAGTTCGCATGGAGTCGCACCAAACAAAGAGCAGGCTGAAGAAGCAATCAAATACCTGCAGGAAAGGAGAGCAAATTTGCGAGAGATAAATGGCGAGTCATTCGACAAGCATGTCTGGGTTCCTCTGAGCGGATTAACGGATAAGCATGTTAACAGGAGCAGAGAATATTTATCAATAGACCTGAATGCACCTGAATTCAGTGACTTCAAACCAAACGAAAAAATTGCGACGAGAAAAGCATACGGTGCGGTTCTTCGTTACATGGCAAGAACAAAAAAAGCTGACATCTTCGTGCTGGATGCTGATCTTGCTAAGTCAACAACCGGAGCGGAAGTAGATAAAGAGGAGTCTTTTGACAGCAGAAGACATATTGACTTGGGAGTCGCGGAAGCAAACATGGTTAACTGGGCAGCAGGATTATCAACAACAGAAACAGAGTCAGGAGAAAAAAGAATTGTCTTTGCATCGTCCTTTGCGGTCTTTGTGCCTGGACGGTGTTATGAACAGATACGCAATACCATTGCATACTCTTCACTGGATGTTAACCTGATTGGAACCCACGCAGGGTTAGTAACAGGCAAAGATGGGGGTTCTCACCAAGCAATAGAGGACATTGCTCTTGCAAGATCAATTCCCAACATGAGAGTCTACTCTCCTGCGGACGCTGTTTCCGCAGTAAAAGCAATCGAAGCAGCCATTAATTATGAAGGTCCCGCGTACCTGAGACTTTCAAGGGAAAGCACACCATGCATTTACACAAAAAAAAGTGTGTCTGATGCTTACAAGGCTAAGCCCCTAATTTCATCAAAACAAGATAAAGCTTCAATAGTTTCGACAGGACACCTGCTCAAACAAGCTCTTGATGCGCAGAAACAATTGAGTGAAGAAAATATCCGTGTAGGGGTGTATGATTTCACTTCCATAAAACCGCTGGACACAGAAGCCCTGAAAGAAATTAGTAAAATAGGACCTATTGTCACTGTTGAGGACCATAGTACCACGGGAGGTTTCGGTGAAGCAGTAGCAGCTTTTGTTTCTGAAGAGTGTAGTCCTGTCAGAATACTTAGAGTTGGAGTCAGAGATAAATTTGGGCAATCAGGAAACGCAGAAGAACTAATGAAAGAATACAAAATGACAAGCAAGGATATCGCTGAAAGAGTCAAAAGCATCCTAAAGTAAACTAGCTTAAAAGGAGTGACAATGTGAACAAGATCCGTGAACTTGAATGGGTGTGCTGGCACAAGAGAAAAAGAACGCCATTTTTTGTGAGTTGCTGGACAGAAGGTCTGGCGAGGCCGAGAAGAGCACTTGATAAGTTTGACTACTCAATAAAGCACATTGGTCATTTTGATGATAACGTAATCATGAGCAAAAACGATTTTGATGCGAAAAAAGAACTTTTGAGGCGAGGGCATGGGCAAGACACGCGCTTTATTTATAACCTAATTCAAGATTATTATGAGCATTATTCCGAAGCCCTCCAAGAGTGGGAAGCAATCCACGCAGAAAAGGAGTTAAATAATAAAACAAATGAAAAACTGGCAGTCCTCCTTGAAAAATATTTTGAGTCAATGGCAAGGAAATGTTCCCTCATAATGATTTTTCTTTTTTTGGAGGATGAACTCATAAAAGAAGCCGAGTCCGAACTGAAGAAGCATTTTGCAGGGGAAAGATGGAAGGAAGCATCGGACATCCTATTAAACCAAACAAAAAAAAGTATTACCCAGAAAGAAAGACTGTCTATACTTAAAATTTCCGAAAAAATTAAGGAAAAAAAATGTTTTGATGTGGAGCTTGATCAGCACATAACTGATTTTTCGTGGATGAGGAATCAGCTTTTTACAGGCGATTATTTTCCACAGGAACATTACATTAAGAATGCGAAAGAATACGTTGGCAGGGACATTGAGGAACTGATAAAAGAAGAAGAGGAAGAACACAACAAGAAGTTAAGGGAAATAGAGGAGTACATGAAAAATATTGAGCGTGACTCTAAATTAACAGCACTGATTGAAACAATACAGGAACTCATTTACTTCAGGAACTTTCGGGCAGAACGCCTCTACCAGTCGTCGTTTTATGTGCAGCCGCTTTTATCCGAAATATCGCGAAGGTTTGGTGTCTCAGACAAAGATATTGTTTACCTTACGCCGAGGGAAATCATGGAACTGCTGAGAAAAGGAAAAAAGCCAGTTAACAGGGAAATAGAAAGCAGAAAAGAAGGATTTTCCTTGTTGACAAACATTAATAATGGTCAGGTAATCAGTGGAAAAAAGTTAAAAGAAATCAAGGAAAATGTGAATTTTGAGCCCAGCGGCAAATTGCTTAAAGGACAGGCAACCTACCAAGGTAAGGCTCGTGGCAGTGTAGTGATAATCAATAACCAGAACGACCTCACGAAAATCAAAAAAGGTGACATTCTTGTTACCCACATGACAACACCAGCATTCGCCATGGCACTTGACAAAGTAAGCGGTATAGTTACAGAAGAAGGCGGCCTATTATGCCACGCGACCACGCTCTCAAGAGAATTCAAGATACCGTGTATAATCGGCACCAAAACTGCAACAAAAATCCTGAAAGACGGAGACATAATCGAACTTGACTCAAAGAAAGGAGAAGTGCGAAAAACAGGCGATTAACAATGAAAAACTGGGAAGAAATTTATCAAACAAAGGGAGATGTGCTCAAAGGCACACTTAAGAAAATATCTGAAGTTGTCCCGCTATTCAAAAAAAAGAAAACGAAAAAAATACTGGACTTAGGGTGCAGCACAGGCAGGAACTCTTTATTCCTTGCTGAACAGGGTTTCAGTGTCTACTCTGTAGACAACTCTGAAACAGCCATAAAAATGCTCAACCAAAAAATAAAGTCAAAGAACCAGAAAAATGTAATGACTTCCATCCAAGACATGCGTTCCCTCTCATTCAAAAACAATTTCTTTGACGCAGTAATATGCACAGGGGTGCTGCAGCACGCAATACTCGAAGATCAGAAAAAAACAATCAAAGAAATAAAGCGCGTGCTCAGGAAAAATGGATTGCTGATTACGGACCTCATGTCAACAAAAGACCCTGACTTTAAGGCAGGAAAAGAAATCGAAAAAAATACTTTCATTGGTCTTGAAGAGGAAGAAGAAACACCTCACCATTGTTCGGACCGCAAAGAAGCAAGAGAACTTTTTTCAGGATTTGGAATAATAAAGTTTTACCACAAGACCAAGCCAATAGGTTACAAAACAAGAAAAAACATGGAAGCAAAGTGGCACATAGTGGCAGTTAACCCGCAGAGCAACCAAGAAAAAAGAAAAATAAAACTTGATTTTGCCAAAATGAACGGTCTTTTGCCGGTAGTTATTCAGGACTATCAAAACGATGAAGTTCTTATGCTAGGATTTATGGATGAGAGAGCTTGGGAGTTAACTCGGGAAACCGGCAAGGTTCATTATTGGAGCAGAAAAAAGAAAAGGCTCTGGATGAAGGGTGAAGAGTCAAAGAATTATCAATATGTGAAAGAGATATACATTGATAATGACAATGACACTTTGCTTATAAAAGTAAAGCAAATCGGTGGGGCTGTTGAAGATGGGTATAGAAGTTGCTTTGATAAAATGATTAATGGAGAAAAAATAATTGAAGTAGGTAAAAAAGTTTTTGACCCAAAGAAGGCATACAAGAATTATTCTGAAACAATTGTTTTTGCGATTCCAAGCGGTTCATTATACTCTGCAACTATAATGTTATTGGGTTTAGCCGGCTTCCAGTTAGAGTTAAGAGGCAAGAGATCATACAAACCATCAATCAGGAATAATACAAAAATAAAATTAGTTATTGCAAGAGCCCAAGAAATACCAAGAATTATTGAAAGTGGAAGGGCAGATATAGGTTTAACTGGAATTGACCTTGTAAAGGAGGATGATGTTTCCGTTACTGACTTAGTTGATTTAGAGTATAATGAGGGGGGAATAGGGAAAGTTTTTTGGGTTTTGGCAGTTCCCAAAAACGAGAAGAATAAATATAAGAACTTGAAAGCTTTCGAAGGGAAAAAAATTGCAACAGAACTTCCTAATATAACAAAAGAATATTTTGAGAAAAATGATATTAGCGTGAAAATAGAGAAATCTATTGGCGCAACAGAATCAAAAGCCCCTTTCTTTGCTGATGCAATAGTTGATTTGACTGAAACAGGAAAAACCCTTAAAGACAATGGTCTAATTCCTTTATACAAAATAAGAGAATCGACCACACACCTCATAGCCCACAATCATTCAATGGCTTATGGGTGGAAAAGGAGAAAAATCGAAGAAATAACAGAGAAACTAAAAAGAGCATCCAAAAAATTATCAAAGAGTCCAAAAAAACTGATTAAACTTCCGAGATGATATTATGAAAAACAAAATAAAACTACAGATAGGAATTATTGGATCCGCGGGAGCAGAAGAATACAGAAAAGACTGGAACCCGCCAAAAGGATTGGATAAAGCAGCAAAAACGATTGGTCGGCTCCTCGGCAAAAAAGGAATTAGTGTTGTTACAGGCGGTGCATTAGGAATAATGGAAAAAGTCTCAAAAGAAGTAACAAAAAATAAAGGTATTGCCATCGGATTACACAATAATTTCAAAGATCGGGTTTTTGGGGAAATTTACAATGTATGCATTAATTGCGGGATGCTTGAAGGGGGTCCGGAATACATTTTAACACTGTCTTCCGACATAATAATTGCGATTAGCGGGGGAGCAGGAACGCTTAATGAAATTGCTATGGCTTACAGAAATCACGTGCCCGTAGTATTGCTCGAAGGATATGGTGGCTGGGTTGACAAGATAATACCCCAACTTTACGAAGGCAAATACCTAGATAAAAGAAAAAGAGTTGAGTTTTATGTTGCAAAAACACCAGAACAAGCAGTTAGCATAGCGGTTAAACAAGGAACAAAAAGATTAAACAAATTAGTAAACA
>CAZEVB010000041.1:0-1367 GCA_964515835.1 uncultured archaeon
TCCTTTCAGGCGCCTGACAAAATCATTTTCATCCGCAATAACTATTAGTATGGCTGCACTTTGTGCAATCATCTTGTCTCTTACTAATGACATTGAGTCTCTCTTTATGTAACTATAATTCCTGTCAACCACATCCGCAAACTCTATTGCAACATCAACTTCTCTTTCGTTAATGGATTCTATTCTTATTCCCAAGGAGCTTGCAATTGAACCTAATTCAAAGGAAGTGGGAACAATGCTGACATCCCATAAGTCAATTTTGTCATCTTCGAGTGCAAGCGCCAGTTTTTTCAGAAATGTTCTTCCCATAGCGCTTGTTCCGACCGCAATAAGGTTGCCTGTTTTAATGTAATTGGCAACCATGTCCTCAATGTGTTTCTCGTTAATAGTCATTTGCATATAATTGGTCTTTTCTCTATTTAAGCATTACTAGAAAATAAAAAAGAAAAGGAAGCAATTGCTTCCTTTATTCCATTCCAGGTATCATGGACGGATCAAAATCATCCGGAAAAAGGTCAGCCATGTTTGTTGGTTCTATTGGCGGTTCAAAGTCCGCGTCAGTTACATTAGTAGAGAATTCAATAGTCTCTGTTATTGTAGTATATTCTCCGTTGTATGCTTCCATGTAGTGAGCTACTCCGTATGCAGAGTAACAGACTTTCATCCATTTCTCTGGCTCGTCATTAGGAACCATCTTGAAGCATTGTGTAGTTGTGCCAATTACCTGCTTTGTTCCTTCATATGTTATTGTGTAGTTATTTGGATTAGCTTCCGCGTCAGCAACTGAATCAGATGCTTCTTGGTCTGCAGCGGTATTAGCCGTGTCATATTGTACTTTTGGCATTGCCATACAAGTCCAGTCACCAGTGTAGTTTGTACACACTATGTAGTCTCCGCCTGTGCTAGTGTCAATGTATGTTCTGCCTTCTACTGCCTGTCCTTCAAAGTCTATTTCGCTATCGAGTCTCATTTTAGGGTACTTCAGGTACATGGTGACTTCTCCAGAAGCATCTCCAGATAGCATTCCCTGTGTCTCGAATGTGTACCTGTGTTTGTATGCTGTTGCAGGTGATGAAATTACATCCAAAAAGTTAGGTGCATCTCCCGCATCACCGTTGTCTCCATTATCTCCGTTATTTACCTGATCTCCGTTGTCTCCATCGCCAGCACCATCATCAGAACCGTCGTTTGCGCCATCGCCAGTTCCGTCAGATGTGCAACCTAAGAGAAGCACTACAGAGAACAAAAGAATCAATAAAAGTTTTTTCACTTCAACACCTCCAGTTAATGAATATTTCTAACTTATTTTAGTAACTAGTTATTAAAAAAGGTGATGAAAAGTTTTTGTTATAATTCGTAAAGCCTTT
>CAZEVB010000041.1:1467-4831 GCA_964515835.1 uncultured archaeon
GTATATTGATCCTTCACGGTCCTTGTTTTTGATCCTGCCATTGATTTCGGGTTTTCCTACCCGCACAATCAAGGTATCCATTTCAAAGGCAGAATACATGAATTCAACGTAATCAGGCTTTTGCCCAAGCCTGCTTTGCCTCAGATTTAATCTTTCAACTATCTCGCTCTTAAGACTATTCTTCAGTTGATAAGTTGTTTCATTAAATCCGCCTATTGGTTTATATGGGACAGCAGTTCTTACAAGAGCTCCTTCAGGGTTTAATTTTCTTCCGATGTTCGAGTAATTAATCTTGAATTTGCCTCTTTGAAATTTCCTTGTAGCAGGGCCTTTGTTCGGCACTTCTGGTTTCCTTTGCGGTCGCATAACTAATTCTCTCTTCCCTACAATTAAAAGTTATACTTAAATAAATAAGAAGAGCCTCGAGGGAGATTTGAACTCCCGACCTCGCCGTTACCAACGGCGTGCAATAACCACTATGCTACCGAGGCATTGAAATAATTAGCCGAAATAAAGTTTATTAATCAAAGCATATGTCACATCGCATTCAATTTAGCGATCCTGTCGTCAATCGGAGGGTGTGTGCTGAACATGTTCTTTAGCCACATTTTTCTGTTTTTCAACGGGTTTGCAATGTACAGGTGTGCAGTTGCCTTGTTAGCAGCTTCTAATATTTCGGGATCGTTCTTTATTTTAGTGAGTGCTCCTGCCAGTCCCTCCGGGTATCTGGTCATCTGTGCAGCACTCGCATCAGCTAGATATTCCCGTTTCCTTGAGATAGCTAACCTGATTGCCTGTGCAATAAAAGGGGTTAGTATGGCAAGAAGAAGGCCAACAACTATCGCAACAATTGTTATCTGTCCCCCGCCTCTGCTGTCTCTGTTTCCTCCTAGGTTTCCCCAGAGAAACATCCTCAAAAGAAAGTCGCTTAACAGCACACTTAGTCCGACCAGCACAGCAGCAATTGTCATTACTCTGATGTCATAGTTCTTGATATGGCTCATTTCGTGTGCAACTACTCCGGTAAGTTCTGCTCTGCTAAGTTTATCGATTGCACCTGTTGTTACACAGACAACCGAGTGTTCTGGGTCTCTGCCTGTAGCAAAAGCGTTTATTGCAGTATCCTGGATAACATATATCCTTGGTTTTGGCAGACCGCTTGCAATTGTCATTTCTTCTACGATGTTATGCAGTTTTGGCTGCTGTTCTTTTGTAACCTGCTTTGCCCCGCTGATAGCAGTAATTATCTTGTCTGAATTATAGTAAGTGAAGAGAGTATAAACAATAGCGAATATCCCGAAGATGGGTACGAATATGTAACTGTCCATGAGGAAAGAGAAAACATACCCCAATACAAAAATTAAAACAAAGAAGACCAGGAAGAGAAGATAAGTAGTTCTCTTGTTCCTGGATATTTCTTCATAGAAACTCATTTTCTAGCTCCTTGCTTCAGAGATCATCAAAGTTAGCTTTCACAACCTTTCTTTCTTCGTCATTTGCTTCAAAGAACTCTTTCTCCTTGAAACCAAACAAACCAGCAATAATGTTGGTTGGAATCTGTGCTATCTTTGTATTGAACCTCATGATTATGTCGTTGTAGAACTGCCTTGCATAAGCAATTTTGTTCTCTGTTGTAGAGAATTCTTCCTGCAATGCCTTGAAGTTCTCGTTTGCCTTGAGTGAAGGATATGCTTCAGCAACAGCAAAAATGCTCTTCAATGCGCCTGCAAGCATATTATCCGCCTTTGCCGAGTCCTTTGGTGTCTGTGCCTTCATGATTGCTGTTCTTGCTTCGGTTACCGCTGTAAGGACTTTTTTCTCGAACTTTGCATAGCCCTTTACTGTTTCAATTAGGTTTGGTATTAGGTCAGCTCTTCTCTTCAGCTGAACATCAATTTGCGCCCATGCATTCTCACATCTCTTCTGCAATGCAACAAGAGAATTGAACATAAGCACTACGATGCCTGCTATTATTATGAGTACTACGACTGTTACGATGCCAATTAATTCAATCATAGGAAACCTCCCTTATGAGTACTATATTTTATTTCTTAATCAATAAAAATACTTTCTATTAAGACAAATCCTTAATTTCTTTCCCAAAGTTCTTAAGCGAAACTTCTTTTTCATTTCCGCTTTTCATGTTCTTGACTTTTACCTTGCCGGACTTGACTTCGTTCTCGCCAAGCACAACAACAAAAGGGATTCCCTTTTTGTCTGCGTAAGCAAGGTTCTTGCTTATTCCCCGATTCATTAAATCTGTTTCTGTGTTAACTCCCGAAGCCCGTGCTTCTTCAGCCAACATGATTGCTTCTTTTTGGGTGTTCCCGATGTTAGCAATAAACAGCATTGTCTTAGGTTTGTAAACAATTTTCTCTTCCAGCAGGTCAATGATTCTGTCGATACCAAAAGAAAATCCTGTTGCAGGGATGTCTTCCTTTCCATAAGTCCCGACGAGCTTATCATATCTTCCACCACCTCCGATACTTGGCCCTTCTTTCACACCTAGTTCGAAAACAATTCCTGTGTAATATTCAAGCCCTCTGGCAAGAGAAAGATCGACCTTAACATATGAATCCAGTTTGTTTTCCTTCAGGAGCGAAAGCAGTTCTCGAAGCTGTGCAGCGCCTTCATTATTCCTGTAATCTTCAAAGTCACCACCGAGTTTTTCGACGATTCCTGTTGGAATACCTTTCTCTTTGAGCTCTTTCTTTACTCCTACTTCACCAATCTTGTCAAGTTTATCCAAGCTCCTTAAACAGTCAACTATCTTGTCTTTCTTTACTCCTGCATCCTGTGCGAGCTCCTCAAGAAGAACCCTGTCATTAATCTTTATGTAGAAGTCTATCTCTAGTTCTTTCATTACTTTAACGATAACTGCAATGCATTCGTACTCGCAGACAACTGACTTTGATCCGACAATGTCTAAGTCTGCCTGTGTAAATTCCCTGTATCTTTTAGCCTGCGGTCTGTCGTAGCGGTAAACCTTTCCAACAGCATATCTCTTGAATGGCTTGGTTAACTGCGGATTATTTGCAACTACTCTGGCTAAAGGGACAGTCAAGTCAAATCTTAATCCGAGTTCTCTGTTTCCTTTGTCTTTGAAGTAGTAAATCTCGTTCTTAATGGCTTCTCCGCCAGTGCCTTTTTTTGCAAGTAAATCAAATTCTTCAACAATCGGTGTTTCAAGCGGCTCAAAGCCGTAGCTCTCAAAAGCATGTTTGCAAACTTCTAATATCTTTTCCCTGATGCTTGCCTGTTCAGGCAAAAGATCGCGCATTCCTCTCACTACTCTCATTTCTTTCATACTATCACCTAATCAATAACTTTATTTAAAGGGAATTCTATTATTCCCTGTGCCCCT
>CAZEVB010000041.1:4931-7802 GCA_964515835.1 uncultured archaeon
CAATCATTCTTGTTGAACTCTCCAGAACAGTTTCAATGATCCTGAGTTTGTTTGCTTTCAGCGAGCTTCCTGTTTCAGTTACCTCGATTATGGCGTCAGCCAGCTTCGGGGGCTTTACTTCTGTTGCTCCCCAGCTGAACTCTACTTTCGCATTGACTCCATTCTCTTCCAAATATTTCTTACTGACATTAACAAGCTCTGTTGCCACTCTCTTTCCCTCAAGATCTTTTACATTGTTTATTTCTGATTCTTCGGGGGCAGCCAGAACCCATTTCACTTTACCCAAACCCTGTTTAGCGTAAAGTAATTCGCAGACCTCGACAATATCTGCATCATTTTCCATTATCCAGTCCTTGCCAGTCAAACCAACATCAATGATTCCCTGCTCAACATACCTCGCCATTTCCTGTGCGCGGACCATTATGCAGTCTATCTCAGAGTCATCAATCTTTGGGTAGTAACTCCTTCCATTGACAGTTATATTGTAACCTGCTTTTCTGAACAATTTCATTGTTGATTCCTGCAGACTTCCTTTTGGTATTCCTAACACTAGTTTCATCAAATCACCTCAAACCTATACTTCTGTAGAAACAACTTCTGTTTCCTGTGTGGCAGGCCACTCCTTTCTGCTCTACTTTAAGCACTATTGTGTCCCTGTCACAATCATAAAAAATCTCCTTTACTTTCTGGTAATTTCCTGAGGTTTCTCCTTTTGTCCACAGTTTCTTTCTGCTTCTGCTCCAGTAAGTTGCTTTCCCGCATTCTCTTGTCTTATCAAGAGATTCTTTGTTCATGTAAGCCAGCATCAGAACTTCTCCTGTTGAATATTCTTGAACAACCGCAGGAATCAGCCCCTTTCCTTTTCTCCAGTCAAGTTCGTTTGCTTCTTTTGCATCCTCTAGTTTTATTTTTCCTGTGTAGATTGCCATTCCTATGCAGCAGTCAATGCCCTTCTTATCCAGCTTCTCGGCTTCTTCAAGTGAAGAAATTCCTCCTGCAACAACTACTCTGTTTGCTGTTGCTTTCCTCATCTCAAGTGCTTTGTCAAGGTTAAGTCCCTGCATCATTCCCTCTCGTTCAACAAAAGTGAAGAAAAATTCGCAGCAGAAATCTTCAAGCCCCTTCACTAACTCAAGAGGCGTCTTCATGGTTTTTTCTTGCCACCCTTCTGTAACTATTTTTTCTTCAAAGGAATCCAGTGCAACAATTATTCTCTCCCTGTCAATTTGCGTGCAAAGCTCTTTCATGAAAACAGGGTCGAGAGCCTTGCTCCCGATAATCACTTTCCTTGCCCCTGCTTCAACCAGTTTTTTTGCACGGTCAATGCTTCTTATTCCTCCACCAACTCTCGCATTGACACTGTTGCACAGTTCCCTGATTGCTTTGCTGTTCTCTCCTGTTCCTTTTGCTGCATCAATGTCTATGACCTGTACCTCAGGAAAGTCCCTGAACCACTCGACAGCCTCAGGCATATTCTTTTCGAGCCTTTTCTTTATGCCTCGTTCAAGCTGAACTACTTTGCCTTCTGAAAGATCTATTGACGGTATTATCATAGAATCACTTCCACTCCTTTCTCTTTCAGGTATTCCTTTACCTGCCTTACAGTGAACTTTCCATAGTGGAAAACGCTTGCACCAAGAACAGCACTTGCCTTGCCTTCTTCAAGAACCAGGCGCATGTCTTTAAGACTGCCGGCCCCTCCAGATGCAATCACAGGTATATTTACTGCCTCACTGACTGCCCTTGTCAGGGGAATATCATAGCCTGTCTCGCAGCCGTCGCAATCAATGCTTGTCAGGAGAATACTCCCTGCTCCAAGAGCCTCAACTCTTTTTGCCCACTCCGCAGCATCAAGACCAGTGTCTTTTGTCCCTGCATTGGTAAAGACATTCCATTTTCCGCCAACCTTTTTTCCATCGATTGCAGAAACAACTGTTTCTTTCCCGAGTCCAGAGCTTAGCTCTCTAATGAGTTCAGGTTTTTCTACAGCAGCACTGTTCACTCCTATCTTGTTTGCCCCTGCCTCTAACAGTTCTCTTGCCTCTTCAACTGTTCTTATACCTCCTCCGACTGTCAATGGGACAGTACATGCAGCAGCTATTTTTCTTACTGCCTCAGCCCTTGTTTTTCTGCCTTCAATTGTTGCATTTATGTCAAGGACAACAAGCTCATCAGCTCCCTGTCTGCAGTACTCTTCTGTTTTTTCAACAGGATTTCCTACTGCCTTTACATTCCTGAACTCTATTCCCTTCACTAAACTAATCCTGCCGCTGCTCAAATCACAATCTAAGCACGGAATTACTTTTTTTACACCCATAACATCACCTCCTATTCGAGTGTTCCTTTTACTCCTGCTGTCGTGTTCTTTCTCCAAGAGTTTGGTGAAAGCGCACTCTTGAGCGCCTCCCCCAAAGCCCTGAATCCTGATTCCCATGTGTGGTGCGGATCACGGCCTTTTTCTAAATCCATCCTCGCACTAAGTTTTCCTCCCTGTGCAAAACCCTCAAGGAAAGCAACAAGATCACACGCGTACATACCATCAACTTCAGTTATCTTGCTTCCGTCACAGTTCCTTTCAACAAAGCAGTTTGCTCTTCCTTCAAAGCTGACTGCAGCAAAAGCCTTTGCTTCGTCTATAATTGCAGATGCACAGCCGCTACCATTTACTCCTACAGGAATCCTATTTGCAAGAATCTCTGCAAATGCTTTCCCTAAGACAATTCCCGAGTCCTCGGCAATAACGTGCTTCAACTCATAGTTTGTTGTCTCTGTTTTCAGGTCAATGTTCATGCAGGCTCTCCACGCAATTGTCTCAATCATGTGGTTCAGGAACTGCATGCCGCTGTTGATTTTGAATTCTCTTCTTTCTCC
>CAZEVB010000042.1:0-7802 GCA_964515835.1 uncultured archaeon
ACAAGAAAGCAGAAGAAATAACCGAATTAATGGAATTTCCTGAAGATGTTGCAGGAAGCCTCATGCAGAAAGAGTTTGTAAGTATGAGGGAAGACAGCACAGTCGTAGATGCAATAAAGAAAATCCGGATTTACAAGGATGAGAACTTACACGACATTTATGCTACTGACAGCAAAGGAATGCTGGTTGGAGTTGTTTCAATCAGGAAGCTTGCTATTGGCAGACCAAAAAACAAGCTCAGCGAGATAATGAAAAACGAGGTTATCTCTGCCTTTGAAAACGAGCCACTTGAAAACGTGCTCAGCAGTATGAAAAAATTTGATTTATTTTCCTTGCCTGTAGTTAACCGAAAATTGGAGATAGAAGGAGTAATTACAATTGATGATGTTATTGACGTTATTGAGGAAGAAGACACTGAAGATATTTACAAGTTAGCAGGTATCAGCGGTGAACCAGAGGAATATTTTGCTTTAGACTTAAAAACAAAGATTGCAAAGAGAATGCCCTGGATAATTGTGTTCATGGTTGTCGAGACATTCGCAGCAATAATGCTTTCTTTCTATGAAGACATGTTAATTGAAGCTATTGCACTGGCATTTTTCATTCCACTACTGATAGCTACTGGAGGCAATGTCGGTTCACAGGCAGCAACCTTAAGTGTAAGGGGAATGGCTACAGGAGAAATAGACCAAAAGAAAGCAGTTTCAACAATCATAAATGAAATGAAAACTACTTTCGTACTTTCACTATTAATAGCAGGAATCGCTTTCACAATAGGAATATTCAGAGCAAACATATTCAATATTGCTTTAGCTATCGGAGTGGCAATGTGGGGCATTACAATGGTCGCAAACCTGGCAGGCCTAGTATTACCATTCACTTTCAAGAAACTGAACATTGACCCAGCAGTCGCATCAGCACCATTGATAACAACAATAGCCGACACTGCAGGCATATTCATTTACTTTGAAGTAGCAAAGATATTCCTTGGAATGTGAAGGACTAATTAGTTTTTGGACTAGGGGATTTAATTTTATCAGACAAACTAATGAAGATATCCCCCCAGAAGTCGTCCTGCCACATGTTTATGTTTCCCTTGTTGAACAGGAAAAGGCATGGGATGAAAGTTCTTACTACTCCGACAGGGTCGCTGTCTTTCAATAGGGCGGAAAAAACAATCATTCCCTGAGAATCAACATTTTTTTGTATGCAACCATAAACTTCGTTCATGCGTTTTTCTATGTTAAAGTCTGAGAAAGGAACCCTGAATTCTACTGCTTCTCTTTCAAAGGTTTTGCTTCTTTTCTTTTTGCTTTTCTCGAGAATAACTTCAATTGCATCGACTAGCGAATCCAGGCTGATGTGGCCTTCTTTTATCCTGCGGATGTTTTTAAGTTGTGGAAGGATTTCTTCAAAAATCTGTTTCTCTGTGTTGTCAAGGTCTGCTGAATCTTGTATAACATCTTCATCAACCTCATCTTCTATGCTGGAGATTTTCACTATCCGTGATTTGAAGCGCAAAAGAATTGCTGATGCGAGAATCGCATTTGCAGGAACCCTGAGATTTTTTGTACTCAGAGTGTTTATCTTTCCGAGATAGGCATCGGCAAGCATGTCAATATCCAGGTTCCAGATATCCATTTTCTCTGAATTAACTAATGATAAGAGGACTGTTTTCCATGCAGGTTGGTCAATCAGATCGACTAGATTAATCCCGTTATGCATGACAAAATCTGTTTTTTCTTCTTCCATAATAACAAATAATGCATTCTGCTTATTAATTTTGCCTAGTGACCCCCTTAGAAAACAATAAAAGGAATTTAATAGTACTTTGTTCTCTATATTAACCATCAATGGACAGAACAAAAACAGGAATACCGGGATTTGACCAGCTTATCCAAGGAGGGCTTCCTATAGGTAGTTCTGTCGTACTTGGCGGAGGAGCAGGAACCGGAAAAAGTATTTTCGCTATGCAGTTTCTTTATGAAGGAGCTAAAACATTCAAAGAACCAGGCATCTTTGTTACAATGGAAACAAATGCCAGAAACATTGTCTGGAACATGGAGAGTTTTGGCTGGGATGTCAAAGCAATGCAGGAAAAAGAGCTCCTAAAGATTTACAGGTTAAAGTTCCCGCATCCACTGAGTCACAGCAAAATTGAGGGAGCAATAGAAAATGAGCTTAAGGTTATTGGGGACATGGCAAAGGACATGGGGGCAAAAAGAATTGTTGTTGACCCGACAACTTCTATGATTGTATGGGTAGATGGATTAGCACATGTGAGAAGCGTGTTATACAACTTTGCTAACGGGTTAAAGGACATCGGGTGCACTACTTTGATGACTAGTGAAACAGGGCAGGACAAGAACCAGTACTCTGCGTTTGGAGTCGAAGCTTATATTGCTGATGCAGTTGTTGCCCTTTATTTTACTCCACCGCACAGGAGCATATTCATCAGGAAAATGAGACACACAGAGCACAGCAAGAATGTGCATCCAATTGAAATTGGAAAAAACGGGATATGCACTAACCCTAAAGAAACGATTCTCTGGGAAGCAGTACTCTAACTGATTTTATTCCTCAGGAGGAGGATCACAATCAGCAGCACAGCTAGTGTAGTCTTCCTCATATTCTGCTGAACACACACCATCACCGCAACAGGGATCACAATCAGTTTCACAGCTATCGCAGTCTTCCCCATATTCTGCTGAACACACACCATCACCGCAACAGGGATCACAATCAGTTTCACAGCTATCGCAGTCTTCCCCATATTCTAATGTACAAATACCATCACCGCAACATAAACCACAATCAGCAGCACAGCTAGTGCAGTCTTCCCCATATTCTGCTGTACACTCACCATCAC
Organism: uncultured archaeon; assembly: GCA_964515835.1. Taxonomy (GTDB): domain Archaea; phylum Iainarchaeota; class Iainarchaeia; order Iainarchaeales; family SKW153; genus CAZEVB01. The sequence goes on from CAZEVB010000042.1 coordinate 2,870, forward strand.
CGCAGCACACTCCGCAGTCCCTTTCGCAAGAATTGCAGCTTTCTTCTCCGTTACATGCCTCGTCACCACACCATGGCGCGCGTTCTACTGTGTCAATGTACTCGTCAGAGAGAGTCATTTCAACGTCACAGTAATTCTCTCTTAGCTCTGAGCTCTCGGGGAAAGTGTTAATTAGCTCGTCTAACAGCATATCATAATTCCAGAACAAAGAAACCCGATTGTCGCGATTCCACACCATACAGAGTTTTCCTTCTTTAACTGAACGAAGATTGTTGTTTATTGAGTTAGTTACTTCAGGGTGCCCATCCATATAAAAGATTTCTCCTCGGGAAATATCTATGACTTCTCCTGCGAGTGCCTTGTATAATATTCCCTGGTGTCCGGTGTTAGTTAAAGTATATACTTCTGCATTTGCAGTTGTGTCTGAATAATACCATGGAGTAAAGAAGGTTGTGCCTGTGTATATTGCTCCATTGAGGTCTGTGTTCCATGCAAAGCCGTATGCATAACCTGCATCATCAGTAAAGCCACCCATACCAGAACCATCGGCCTTCAAATCTGCTTTCTCATAGAAGAGTGCTTCTCCCATATAACCTCTGCAGTCAAACTCTTCAATGGTTTCTGCTAAACAGGTCCAGGAGTTCAGGTGCTCATAACTACTTACATTTATTAAGTCTTTGTCAGTGAGCTTGTAGAATGCTCCTGCAGCATTTGCCTGGGCATCTTCTTTTTCTGTTTTCATGGCAACTAGAGTTGCATATGCAGGAGTGTACTGCAGAGTATATTCTAAAGGGACTTCCTCTGTCTTTGATATTTCAAGGACTGTTCCAGGATTATCAAATTGCACAAACTCAAAGTGTTCGCTGTCGCTAAGCTCGGAGATATCAAGTTTTACTAAAGGATTAAAGCTGGTTACATCAGATTCTGTGGGCGTAAATCTGTCATCATCCTGCCCATAGATAACAATGTTTCTGCTGATGTCTCCAGTGAATGCTGTTCCATACCCTTCTCTTTCAAGCTTTTCTGTAACATCATTATACCCTAACATTGCATCAATTGGCAGGTAATAGAAAGGATTATCATAAGTTGGTCCACGCATCAGGTTCATGTCAACAGTAATGTTTGCTATTATTGCACTGCCGTCATTGAAAGAGTACATTGTCCCTGCAGGGAACTCGAAACCAAGGTTTATTGTGTATAATCCAGGACCACTTAAATCAGGGACCTTCGTGTCATCTGCATTAAAGCGCAGAGCATTGTTTGCAGGGTCTAAGTAATCGTCCCACATTTCCTGTGCATACCATGTAGGAGTTAGGTACTCGGTAGCCATGTAACTCACGAAGTCTTCTCTAAAAGAGTCATTAAAACTATCATACATTAAGTAAGCCTCGAAGTGCACTAACTCATCAATCTCATCCACATAATCGGACAAGTTATCAGCAGTATCAGCGATTTCCTGTAACCTATGTAGCCTCTGCAATAACATGATTGTGAATTGTGTTGCATCACAATAAATATAGTCAGGGTTGTTTGCCTGACATGCATTAATGGCTATTACCTCTTCTTCTGCACTCCAATTCCAATGGTAGTTTAGTTTAGGCGCCACGTCTTCACCTGAGAAACCAACTCTGCCGTTCTTGCCATAACATGCATCTTCAAGGCCGGCGAATACCTTTACCATGTATCTCTCACGCCATTCCCATAAAAGGACAGCATCATCAACAAAGTTTGATGCTCCAGCAACTTCTTTGTACGCTGTTGTAGATGCAACAACTTCGCCACTGTCAGAGCTAACTGAAATGACTGTTGTGCCATCACTAATCGAACTGTCAGGTCCAAGGTAACTTGCATTGCTGTAACCGCTATCAACTGGATAAGTCATTTGAATATTAGTTAGTTCATAATTAACTAAACCCATTTCAGGGACATTGAGACTGGGAGTATAAGTGCCAAGGACTTTATTTCCTTCCTCAAAAGTAACAATCCCTGTACCATGTTCCGAAGCAGAAAAGTGTTTTGTCTGCACACCAAAACTCGTGTCAAGCAGAGAGCTATAACCAGTTACATAACAATTACTAGAACTGACTCCGGTGCCTATCCTTGCCCAGTCACTGGTATAATTGGTTCCTGTTCCGACAATACCTGAATACTGCCAGTTAACTGTTCTTGCACTGGAAAGACTAAATGACATTGTTGCAGGTTCGCCTACAATATCCACAAAACAAGTAGGAGGCAACAAAAGACCATTATCATGACTAGGTAAGAAAAGAGGCCCGCTACAATCAGCCACCTCATGGAAAGAAGCATTAACAATCATATTGTCAACAGTATCAGTGTAAAAGCCGTCACTGTCAGTGTCATCAAAGACAATGAGGTTTATGAGGACTGGTTCAGTGTCAATAGGAACTGAGTCACTGCAAAGCTGAGTATAATAAGTTCCTGTACCAAGAGAAAGAGTTCCTGTACGCACGTAAGGTGCATAAGCACTCTGCACAGCATCAAATTCTAATCCAACATTAACTGGGTCTTGGGTAACTATGCCGTCCTGGTCAAAGAACCCATAAAGGTCACCTACCCTTAATTTAACTCCGACAGGAGTAAGTTCAGGGGAAACATCAGGACTCTGGGCAGTTAAGGTAATCAGGAACATTGCTTCATTATGCGGTTCGACATTGAATGGGAATAAACCAGAATCAATTTCGCAGTTTGTTATAGGGCAGGAAGTTATTTGTGCTTCTTTTATAACTAAAGTGTTATCAGTAAGATTTGTGACTGACCAGACAACATCTTTTGTTGCTTCGTTCCTTATCTCGTCAATTCCGCGCATGAATCCGAGAAGAGACTGTTGTGATGCGACATTATAATCAATGTTAATGACAATCATGTTGAATGAATCAAGAGTATGCCATCTATTTCCTTGAATATCGGCATTTACCTTAATTTCAACTAAGTGTGGTCCTGCTCCAATAAAAGTGTAATTAAAGTCTTTACTTGTTCCATAAATTAACGATCCACCACCACAAGCACCACCGCCACCGGTTTTTAGACCATTATTAGCAACTGCTTCACCATCAACAAACAATTTTACAACAGATCTTGCGCTTCCTTCCTGACCATCAACACATTTTGTTACATACTTGTTTATGTTGCTTATGCTTATTTGTCCGCCGACAGGAATCGCCCTATTATAGTCAACTCCACCTTCAGTAACATTAACATTGGAGTCAGAGAAACCCATGGCGTACAGAGTATCATAATCTCCCTTTATGTGGTGACAGTGACCGCCGGTTACCTCAGAACAATATTCTGTACCGCCGATTTTCCAGCAGACATCTGCATAAGAAGAAACTGCTAAAAAGAGGATTGAGATAATTACAAGCAAAAATGTTTTTTTAGAATTCATAATCGTCACCTTCCTCTTTCTGATTCTGCTGGCTTCTCCTGATAATTATTCCTGCAACAACAAATATAACTATAAGAGCACCAATCAGGTAAAGCAAGAATCCTGCAATTTCCATTTTTTCGATTGGGTCGCCTGACCTCAATGGTTCTTCAAGCTTGCATGTGCCCATGCAACAGAATTCTGTTTCTTCTGCTTTCGTAAAATCGCCTAAACAAACCTGGCTTTTTGAGCAGACATTTCCGCCCAGTGCTTTGCATGAAGGAAGTTTATCTGCAGGAGTTGTACCTGCCGCGAATTCAAGTTCTATTGTTTTTTGTGCCCTGCTCTGCAGGTCAGTGACAACTAACTTGTAAGAGCCTTGTTCAATTCTATAAGAAACATTCTTTTTTGAGTCTGCAGTTATATCCTCTTTTGTGATTACTCCTTTATCATCAAAAATAAAGTATTTGAGTTCAAGTGGGAGTTCTTCTTCTAATTGAGTGAACTTCATTTCAAGCATTTTTGCAGGAACATCATAATCCCATTCAACCGAGATATCTGAAACAGGGGGTTTGTAAACAACAAACTCCTGCCCGACAACAGCAAAGCAGTACTTGTCGTGTGTTACTCCGCTTTTTGTTATTTCTCCGCAGACCTCATAGTTAACAAGGTCTTCTGGCGCTTCTTTTGTAATTGTAATGCATACAACATCATCCCCCTCTTTTGGCAGGATAGGGACATTAACTGACTCTGAAATGATTTTGCCGCCGTCTTGTTTCACTGATGCCTCAAAAGTAAAGTCCTCGAAGTCAGGGTTAGTGTAATGATCAGGACTTGAACCAATGCAGGCGTTTATGATTATCGGATCTCCGGAAGCAATCGAATGGTCATTAATGAATAATGTTCTTATCTTTGAGGTTCCGCCCATTACAATGAGACGATTGCGATAAAGGGATAATAATTTTGAGTCATCTGCGAGCTCCAATCTTACAGAGTATGCTCCTGGAATTGAAGGGGCTTTAACAGAAACATCAATTGATTTTTCTTCATCTGCTGCAAGAGAACCAACAATGAATTCTTCTGTTGAAAGGAAGTCACTGCAGACCGAGTCATCCCACTCGCAAACAGAAACAACTAGTTTAAGGTTATCAAGTTTTTCTGAGAGAAGATTCTGTACAAAAATCTTTCCCTGTACTGTTGAATCTGCTTCAACAGGAGCACCAACAGGTCCTTTCCATGCCTTGCTCTCATAGCCGACAAAATAACTCTTTGTCCGCACTATGTTGGCTGAAGGGAATTCATCTCCGCCAGAGCTAACTTCAAACGCGTAGAGAAGAGGAGCAGCAGTCAGCGAAGGAACTCCACCAGTAAGCATTAGGGATACAGGAGTCCGCATGTAAAGATTGAGGTAATATGTTCCGTTAGCTAACTCCTCAGGAATTTTGTAAGAGAAAGACATATGCTTGTTCTCGTATGAAGGCAAAGAGAACTTAGGCAGCACTTTTTCGTAGAATATAACTCCGGCATCGTCAGCTTGAGTCGGATAATAAA
>CAZEVB010000043.1:0-7507 GCA_964515835.1 uncultured archaeon
AAAACAGAAATAATCGCCTTATCTCTCGGATGAGGAACCGCCTTAATCATTTCATTGACTTCCTCTTTTGTCAGCACATCCTTTGGAACATTGCTTTTCAGTAGCTTGCCGTTTCTTTCAATCCAGTCAACAGCCTTAGGGCACTCCCTTGACTTCTTGCCTATCCCAAACAGCCACCTCCAGTAAGTCTTGACCGTCGCCTTAAAAGTCCACATTGTTCTCGGGGAATACGCTTCAATGCCCCCGCCGTTATTCATTACAGGCTTGAAATTACAGAAAAATTCCATTAAATCGTCTGCAGTTGCATCCCTGAAAAGTTTCTTGCCAAGATGTTCGCCGAGCCTCCACGAGATATACAGGACATAGCGATTAGAACCGTAAGTAATGCCATTGCTGAAACGCATGTTATAATACTTGACAATGTCTTTCTTGTTGCACTCGGCAATCTTCTCCGAGTCCTTTATCCTCTTCAGGTAAATTTCCACAAGCTTTTTATCTTCTATGGCCATAAGTAATACACACCTTATATGTATTTAAAGGTTGTTATATATTACCTATAGCGTCAATAGGTCTTCACTTCATCATTGCCTATAGTACCCATTGGCAATGATGTAATAAAATTAATGGTTTTTGTCAATGGTTAATTATTTATTCTCTGACGCTAATTGTTTTATTGAATGGATAAAAACAAGTTTGTCAAGTTTATTGCCGCAATCTTAATATGCCAGCTGGTCGGAATAATTGGCTCGATTTTTACTGTGTCGGCAATAAGTGGATGGTATGCCACTATCCAGAAGCCATTGTTCAATCCGCCTAATTGGCTTTTTGCCCCAGTTTGGACAACTTTATTCTTGCTTATGGGTATTTCCCTCTATCTTGTTTGGGAAAAAGGTTTGGAAAAGAAAGAAGTTAAATTGGCTGTTTCTGTTTTTGGCGTGCAGTTAGCTTTGAACATTCTGTGGTCTTTCCTTTTCTTTGGCTTGCAAAATCCTTTTCTTGCTTTCATAGAAATAGTTTTGCTATGGATTGCAATCTTGGCAACGACAATACTTTTTTATGGGATATCAAAAAAGGCAGGGCTTCTGTTAATTCCATACTTGTTATGGGTGAGTTTTGCAGCATTCCTGAATTATAGTATTTGGATTCTGAACTTGTGATAGGGTTTTCAAGTTAACCTCATCATTGCCTACATATAGGTATAGGAGATAATGCTTAAAATGTACTGGATAAACTGCTTACTTCACGTTATCTGCGTAATAGTTTCGAGGATGTTCAATAATCCTTTTTTTGAACCTATTAAAACCCAGGCTTTTTGAGATTCCATGTGTAGTTATCTTACCAATAATGTTTCCTTTATCATCCACAACACCAAGTCTTCTAATGTTCTTTTCACTCATCATTCGTGAAGCATCTTTTATTTTTTCATCGGCACTAATAGTTATAATCGGAGAACTCATTATCTCGCGGATTTTCGTTTGTGAAGCATTCTTGCCTTTTGCAACAACTTTCCTCAGAAAATCTTTTTCTGTTACAATTCCTATTGCTTTGTCTTCTCTTGTTATAAGTGCACTGCCAGCATTCTGACTGTCAATCTTGATTGCTGCTTCCTGTATACTAATATTCTCATCAATCTTGAGAAACTTACTCATGTGGTCTTTTACAGTCATTTAATTCCCCCTTAAATCATTCCGAATATTAACCCTGCAATTGAAGAATAAACCACGACTATTGCAAGGTATACAAGTGTTTTTTTCTTTCATTTTTAGTTCCCTTCGAATTTAGATTCTGTTGCCTTAAAGATTTTTTTTACTCTGTTATCCTTTATTTTATAAAAAATTTTCTTTCCTTCCCGTCTTGATCTGATTAAACCTGCTTTTTCAAGTTTTCTGAGTTGGCTTGAAACAGTTGACTGTGTTCTTTTTACTTTCGGAAAAATTTCGCAGACACATTTTTCTCTGTTCAAAAGCAGTTCCAGTATCTTTAGCCTTGTTTCGTCAGCAAGTGCCTTAAGTATTGTAATAGACTTTTCTCTACTCATAAAACATATTGATGGACATCAATATTTAAATAGTTTTCCCTAACGTTCTTGGTTGTTTTGACGCTGAAAAAAGTTGTTTACAAAACCATTTTTCTTTGTAATCTTCTTTCACAACCACACAATTATTATATGCATTATTAACCTATTACTATGTGAAATAACAGCTGGGTTGGTTATGAATGCAGGGAATAATGTGTGCAAACAAAACTTTGCCTTTTTTTTGGTGATTATGAATGGAAAACTTTGCTGAAATGAAATCCGAAGAGGTTCTGAAAGAGCTTGAAAGCTGTTCAACTGGTTTGACTGAAGAAAATGCCGAAAAAAGGTTAGAGAAATACGGTTTTAACGAATTAAAAGAAAAGAAGAGAGTTACTCCTGCAAAAATTTTGTTAAGACAGTTCGGCAATTTCATGGTCTGGATTCTGTTTGCTGCTGCCTTCACCTCTTATTTAATTGGAGAGACCTTGAGCTTCTGGGCAACATTATTCATAATACTCTTTATACTCGTTGCCGGATTTGTTCAGGAGTTCAAGGCAGAGAAAGCAATGGATGCCCTAAAAAAAATAGTGAAACAGACAACCAAAGTTATCCGCAACAACAAATTAAAGAAAATTCTTACAAGAGATCTTGTTCCTGGCGATGTGTTGTTGCTTGAAACAGGGGACAAGATTCCGTCGGATGCAAAAATACTGGAAGTGATTGGCCTGAAGGCTGATGAGTCGGCCTTAACAGGTGAAAGTCAGGCAGTTGAAAAAGCAGTGGAAGACCTGATTTTTGCAGGTACAAGTATTGTTCATGGAAAATGTAGGGCTGTTGTTTTTGCAACCGGAATGCAGACAAAAATAGGGAGAATTGCTGAACTGATTCAGGAGGAAGAGGAAAAAACACCTCTTCAAATAAAAATAACGCAATTAGCGAAAACAATTGCAATGCTTGCTTTAGCGGTCTGCACTCTTATATTTTTATTGGGTGTCTTTAGAGGAGCGCCCCTCGCAGAGATGCTTGTTGTGGCTCTTGCTCTGGCTGTTGCTGCGGTTCCGGAAGGTCTGCCTTTAACCTTGACAGTTACGCTTTCATTGGGAATGCATAAAATGGCAAAACATAATGCGGTAATAAGGAGAATGCTTGCAGTTGAAACTCTCGGCAGTACCGCCGTGATATGCACTGACAAAACAGGAACGCTGACGAAAAACGAGATGACTGTGGAAAAAATCTTCGTTAATGACTGCGTGGTTGATGTTACAGGTGTAGGGTATGAGCCAAAGGGAGAATTCTCTGTCAATGGACAAAAAATCGATACAAAAAGCAACAAAACAATATCATTGATGTTAAGGGCAGGCACTTTATGCAATAATGCGTTCCTAGAGAAAAAAAAGGACTGTTGGGAAACTATCGGTGATCCGACAGAAGCCGCCTTGGTTGTTTTGGCTGCAAAAGCAGGGGAATGGAAGGATGACCTGGAGGAAAAAAACCAGCGGCTTGAAGAAATCGTTTTTACTAGCGAAAGAAAAATGATGAGCTGTGTTAATCAGATCGGAAGACAAAAAATGGTTTTTGCCAAAGGCGCACCTGAATCAATTCTGGAAAAATGCGCTTTCATTCAAAAGAATGGAAAAAAAGAAAAGCTTTCAAAGAAAGAAATAGAGAAAATCCTGAAAACAAATGAACAGTTTGCAAGTAATGCGCTCAGAGTATTGGGTTTTGCCTACAAAGAAATTTCGTTGCCTCTCACTCCTGAAAACATTGAAAAAGACCTTGTTTTCCTTGGCTTAGCCGCGATGATTGATCCGCCGAGAGAAGAAGTGAAGAATGCAATTGAAACATGCAAGACCGCTGGCATAAAAACAGTAATGATAACCGGCGATAACGAGCACACTGCAAGGGCGATTGCAAAAAAGATCGGGCTGATAAATGACGACAATACTCGAGTAATTACTGGAAAAGAATTAGATAGAATGAATGACAAAGAATTCGAAAATATTGTTGAAGAAACAGTGATTTATGCAAGAACGCAACCGGAACATAAAATGAGAATCGTTAAAGCCCTGCAAATAAAGGGGCATATTGTTGCAATGACAGGTGACGGCATAAACGATGCGCCTGCAGTAAAAAAGGCAGACATTGGCATAGCCATGGGCATAAAAGGAACTGATGTCACAAAGGAATCAGCGGACATGGTTCTCATAGATGATAACTTTGCAACAATAGTGGATGCAATCAAGGGCGGCAGAACAATCTACGAAAACATAAGAAAATTCACGACTTACCTGCTTTCAAGAAATTTCACTGAAGTGATTTTGATATTCATAGGCATAGTGTTCTTTAATTTTAAGTTCCTGCCGTTGCTCGCTCTACAAATCTTATTCATAAACTCTTTTGACGAAGTAATGCCGTCACTGGCTCTCGGAGCCGAACCCGCGAGAAAAGGAATAATGCAGAAACCGCCAAGAAATCCGAAAGAGGGATTCCTGACAAAAAAGAACGCAATAATAATATCAAGCATGGCTGTATTCATGGCTATGGTTGCTCTTGCAGTATTCATTCATGCAGATCCTGCAACAAGCATTGAAAGGGCAAGGACAATGGTCTTTGCAACAATAGTCAGCATGGTAGTTTTTATTCCCTCAGGCTTCAGGTCCTTGGATGAACCGATACATAAAATCGGGTTATTCACAAACAAATGGATTCTGCCTGCAACAGGCATCGTAGCCGTAACAACATTAATCGCAATGTATGTTCCTTTCTTCCAAAAAATATTCGAGTTTACCACACTAAACCTATTAGACTGGTTACTCTGCATATCTGCAGCATTCAGTGCATTTATATTTCTTGAAGCACTAAAGTTTTTTATCAACAGGAAAAAGGGGCTATGATACATGATACAGGATTTCTTTCTTGAGCTTGCGGCAGTTATTGTGGTTGCTACTTTACTTGGATTTCTGTTCAGGAAGTTGAAACAGCCAATTCTGCTTGCCTTTATTTTTGCGGGAATTATTCTCGGTTCTTCTTTTCTGAATGTGATTACTTACAAAGAAATGTTGTATGTTTTTTCAGAGCTTGGAGTGGCATTTCTCCTGTTTCTTGTCGGGATGAACCTTGACCTGAGGATTTTCAGGGAGATAGGAAAAACATCAATTATAACGGGGCTTGGCCAGATTGTTTTTACTACTATTGTCGGGTTTGCAATTGCATCATTTTTGGGTTTTGGTTTTTTAGAGTCCCTGTATATAGCAATCGCGTTAACATTCAGCAGCACAATCATAATAGTAAAACTGTTGTCCGATAAGAAAGAATTGAATTCCCTGTATGGGAAGATATCTATTGGTTTTCTTCTCGTGCAGGACTTTGTTGCAATTGTTGCCCTTATTCTGATTTCCTCTTTTTCTTTTTCAACTGATTTAACGAGCCAGCTTTCCCAGTTTGTTTTTAGTTTGATTGTATTGTTTTTGCTGTTTTTCATTGCATCAAAGTTTTTGATTAAAAGAATATTTGATTCTTTTTCCAACAATCAGGAACTGCTTTTCCTCGGAGCTATTTCATGGTGCTTTGCTTTTTCTGCAGTGGCAATTTTTCTCGGTTTTTCAAAAGAAATCGGTGCTTTTCTGGCGGGAGTTTCAATAGCATCCCTCCCCTACACTTATGATGTACTGGGAAAACTAAAGTACCTGAGGGATTTTTTCATTGTATTGTTTTTTGTTGTTCTGGGTTCAAATCTGGTGTTTGCCGCCCCTGACATAATTCTTGCTCCGGCAATACTATTCTCAATTTTTGTCCTTGTGGGAAACCCGATAATAGTTTTTATCCTGATGGCCAAACTTGGTTACAAGGGACGGACAAGTTTTCTTTCAAGCCTTACAGTTGCTCAAATAAGCGAATTTTCGTTGATACTCATTTTCCTTGGGGCAAAAGTAGGGCATGTTTCCAACGAAGTTGTTTCAATAATTACTTTGGTTGCAGTTACAACAATCAGCGCTTCCACTTACCTTATCATCTACAATAACAAACTATATGACCGCCTGTCTGGTTTTTTGCCTTTTTTGCGAAGCAAAAGGTTTTTTGAAGATTCCCTGCACATGGCCGGAGACAAAAATTACTCTTTTGTTTGTTTGGGCTTCGGGAATACAGGGAAAAGAATTTTTCTTGATGAAAAGATGAATGAAAAAGATGTCCTGGTTGTCGATTTTGATCCGCGGGCACTAAAAGAAGCAAGAAAGATAAACTTACGCACTCTTTACGGGGATGTATCTGATTTGGAGACAATTGATTTTGTTTTGAAAGTAAAACCAAAAGTGGTTGTTTCAACAGTGATGAATGTTGATTCGAATATTGTTCTGGCCAAAAAACTACTGCAGAAAAACAGTGCCGCAAATCTTATTGTTCTTGCTCACAACGTGCATGATGCGAGAAGGCTCTGCGCAGAAGGCATAGAGTTTGTTTTAGTGCCTTCAATTATTACTGCCGACAAAGTGAAAACTATTCTGCAGGACATCAAAGCCGGAAGAAACTTTGAGTTAAACTGGCTAAGAAACACGCAGTTTGATTATAAGCACACCTTCACACTGACAAAATAAGTACCCTGACAAAATATTGTCTTTTTTGCATTGTTCCTGATTTGGAAACCATTAAATTTTTCTTTTGCATATATCTTATGTAATTAGTTGGAATATTTTGTATGAAGGAGAGCTGCATGAGGAAAAACATGAAAAAAAGCGCGAGAACAGGACGCTTTGTTAACGCAATCTCTCCAGTCACGCGAAGCGAAATACAACGACTTGCCCATAAGTATGACTTGCCTCTCACAAGAGTAGCTGAAATAACAGGCGTTGACCTAGACACCGTGCTGAGGCACAAGGGAACAAGGCTATCTCATAGGCAACAGCAGAGAATTTATTTCGAGCACGCTAAACAAAAGCTTATCCTGCCGATTGTTAAACAGATGGCTGTCGGCGGTCATGTAATTACAGTGGCAGAAATTAGACGAATGTTATCCTCGCCAAAAGCAACCGAATCATGCCCAAGCAGAACCATTGTCTCAAAAGCATTACAGGCACTTGCTGACGAAGGTCTTGTTTTTAAGAGGCCTCCAGAATATCATCGTGCATTAGAGAAAAGACGTGATGCTCAAGAAAACGCAAAAGTTACGGACAACAGGATACTGGTTTTGCGCAGGAAATTTCCAGGCATGCGCGACCGAGAACTCGTCCAAAAAGCAGGAATCGGTTACTGGGAATTAAGAAGAAGAATAACTGCATTGAGGCAGGCTGGAACTTTGCCTTCAAAGAAAAGAGCTTATCCTAAAAAATAAATAATTTATTTAAGGATTTTTCCGGTCTCAAGATACCAGAGATATAAATCCAGTTCAGCAAGATTAGTTCCTGATTCGGAAGCAATTTCTCTTAGTTTTTTCTCAATCTTAAGGTACTTGTTTTTTGTTAGTGTTTTCGGCTTTTCAATCAGCTTGTGTTTAAC
>CAZEVB010000044.1:0-7365 GCA_964515835.1 uncultured archaeon
TTTATATATTAGAAAAACCAATAGTTTTGAGTATAACAAAAGAATTGATTTTGAATAGAGGTATAAACATGAACGATATTTTAGGTCCCCCTTCAGAGGAACTGAGAAAACAGTTACTGAAGGAAGAATTGAAACTAAGAAAAAAACAGCCAGAGCACTGGGCAAAGAGCAAGTACAGAAAGTACGCTACAATGATTTCAAAGAAAAAGGAAGAAGAGAAGGCTGTACAGGAAAAGAAAGAGAAACTAGAGAAAAGGGAAGCAGATAAAGCAGCGAAGAAAGCTAAAAAAGCTAAACTCAAAGCAACTACCAAAGCTAAACCAAAGCCTACGGCTAAAGCAAAACCTAAAGCAGTAAAGAAAACCAAGAAACCAGCAAAAATGCCTGCTAAAAGCAAGAAAAAAGTTGTGAAGAAGAAAGCTAAACCAAAGAAAAAGAAGTAAAATCTAGTATTTCTTTATTGGTGTGCTTTTCCGGAACTTTTTCTCTAAGAACATGTGAGTTCTTTTTAGGCACTGCTGTAAGACAGCATAACTATCATTAGCTGTTAGCGTGAAGGAAGCCGCTCCTGGATGGCCGCCGCCTTCTCCCTTAAACTGTTCTTCCAAGTGAGGGATAACATGTTTTGTTAAGTCAAATCCTGTTTCTCTCATGAAAGCATTATTAGCTCTTGCACATAAGAGAAGAGAACCTTTTTTGATGCCTGCTGCAAAAGCAACATCAGAACCCAGTTTTAACAGGGAAACTGCCGAGGCTGCTTCAAAGGAACCTACTTCTGTTGTCGTAATAACATAATTAAAACTCCCGTAAATCTTGCAGCGCCGTGCTGCTTTTAGTCCGGAAACTTTTTCTGAAACATCCTTTGGAACAGAGAACAGTGAAAGAATCTGTGAGTATTTCTTTTCAGCAGTTTTTAGGAGACTTGACATTACCCGGAAAACGTCATGGTTAGCGAGAATCATGTTTGCAGAGTCTGTGCTTATTCCTGCCGCCAGACATGTTGCTGCTTTTTTGCTTAACTTTACCTTGGATTTGGAAAATGCATAATAGAGAAGCATTGTGGTTGAGACTTCTTTCGGATTAATAAGAAAATTTTGTTTCCTGCAACCGGAGGCATGATGATCTAAAACAAAGAGGTTCTTTTTGTCCAGTGCTTCCTTGTAACAAGATAACATGTTTTTTGATGAACAGTCAAAGACAACAAGGTTGTCAAAACTGTTGAAATCGATTTTCGGGTCAACGGAGTAAGGAATATTCATTTTTTGTGAGAATGTTTTTGCATTAACGTTAATGTGTTCCGGGACAACAATCTTTATCTTGTTCTTTTTGGAGAACAGAAAATAGAATGCACCTGCAGATGCAATTGCGTCTACATCTGCGCCTTTGTGCACTAACACAAGTATTTTTTGGTTGCCTCTGACATAAAGAGAATTAAGGAAAGAGACCCAGTTTTGTTTCCTCTTTGAGGCCATCTTGAAAGACCTATGCTTTTTCGTTCTTGTCCTTTCCTTCAATTTCTGTTTTCAGCTTGTTGAGCTTTTCCATGAGTGCGTCTTCTTGTTTCTGTACTGTTTTAATGCGAAGGTCTATTGTTTCTTTTTGTTTTTTCACATCTTTAATAACAGTTTTTGTTTCTGCGGGAACAAGAATGTTTCCGACTGCCTTGTACACTTTTTTTTCTTTCGTTTTTCCAAGCTCTTCGTTTGTAGCATCAAGCATACTAATCTGAGCCTGCATATTTCTTTTTTGTGCAGATATTCCGGCTAATTGGCCTCTTGCTCTTTCAAATTCAGCCATTGTGTTCTGGTTTTCAGTCATTCAATCCCTCCTTAAGATCACAACATAACGAAATTAACTTAAAGTACGAGTTAAAGGATGCTTTCAGTGCAGCCTTATCATTTGCATTAATTTTTAGCGCGAGAATGTTTTTATTACTTTTTATGCTTGCACTTGACCTCTTGTTAAAAGAAGCGCTTTCCTCTGGTTCTGCCACGCGAACTATTCGTGACGGCAACTCTTTGCCATCAAAAATAATTTCGAGGTCAATAGAGTACTTTGCTTCCATAACCATTATCTCGCACTAAGCTTTTTGGTTATTGGCGGCCTCATTTTCTCAACTATTCGACTTGCACAGCTAGGGCACCTTACCAGGCCCTTTGAACTGTCTTCAAACATGTTACCGCATTTTATGCACTTATACATCCCATCTACTCCTCTTTATCCTTTTCTTTTGGTTTATCTTTTACTGGTTTGGATTTTGCTTTCTTTGGCTTCTTTTTTGGCTTCGGCTTTTCTTCTTTTTCTTCTTTTTGTTTGCCTTTGTCTTGCTTTTCTTTAGCATCTTCTTTTACTGCAATGAGTTCTGCAGTATTTGACACGAAACTCTTTTGGTCAACCATTCTTTTTATGAGTTTACCGGAGTCTGTTGACGGCAGATAAGCACCGCCGGCAAATTTGCTTTCGCATTTGCCACAAACATAGATACCTGGAGCATCTCTTTTAACTTTCTTGAAGCCGCAGAACGGACATTCCTGATCAGCCCTTTGTTTAGGCTCTATTTTGAGGAGTCTTTTTCTTATTCCGACTCCGTATCTTGTGCCGTACTTGGCTAGTTGCTTTACTTTTTTAGTTGTCATTATGAAACACCTACTTTTTCTTTCTTAATTTTTCAGAATTCTTGATTGCAATGTCAATGCACTTAGAAATCTCTTCTTTCATGAACGAACCTTTGCCTCCTTTCTGGAATGCTGAAAGGTAACCATCATCAGTTACTGCCACCGAAAATCGGGCGGAAGATGCGGCAAGTTCCCTTAAACTAGGGTCTGCTACAATAACATCAGATACCTTTGCAAAAGTGTTCAACACAGGAATCCTCTTAAGGTCAATTCCCTTGTTGGTGTGTTCCTTGTGAACAACCTTGTCATTTTCCAGTTTTGGCATTTTTGCGTTCTGTAGTGCCTTGACTGCTGCAAGTGAAGCTGCATCGAACATGTTTCCATCATCATTGATAACATAAATGTCAATGAAAACTATCCAGACTAGCTCCCCTTCTCGGATGCAGAGACTTTTGAAGTCAATTGCCTTGCTTTCTCGGATTCCCCTGTCAACTACCCTGCCTAATTCTATTGCCTCTGGTTTTGGCGGACCTGTTTCAAATGAGGGCGAAGCAAAAGAAAGTAATTCTAATGATACTGAGATTGTTCCTTCGTCAGGACTGTCCGGGTATGGTTCTCCAGGAACGAACTTTATTCCTGCAATTACTTCTGTTTCCCCTAATTTTACTCTTGCTGCACCGTCAGCGTTCTTTGAGACTTCGCTGGTTATAGTTATTTCTCTGTAATCTTCGAGACCCCTGCCATCGGCTCTTTTTCCTTGTTTAAGGTCTGCTATTGTTTTGTCTTTTGTTAAAGTGAGAATTGTTTCATCCATTTAGTTCCCCTCCTTATTCTTGCACTCGTACTTTTTGAGGAGTGCTTCTTTCTGCATCTCGTTTATTTTCTTTGATGCTTCAATTGCGAGGTCTGCGCATTTTTCCCATTCTTTTTTTGTCAGGAGTCCATCCATCTGAAGCAAAGTGATTTCTTCGCTGTTGGAAAGTACTGCAACAGGAATGTCAACTGCATCCTCTGCATCCTCTTCTTCTTTGTTGAGATCAACAATGAGTTCTCCGTTTGCTTTTCCCACTCCAACTGCACTGACAAGGTCCCTCATCGGGATTCCTGCGTCGGCGAGAGCAAGCGAAGCAGCCACTAGCGCCGCTACTCTTGTACCTGCATTACTGTCAATTATTTGGACAGTGATTTCGATTGCAGTATTCGGGAATTTTTCTGTAAAGATTGCGCTCTCAAGCGCTTCTGCACTAACTTTACTTATCTCCATTTCTCTTCTTCCGGGTCTAGGATTTTTTCTGTCAGGAACAGAAAAAGTTGCCATTCTGTAAATATATTTTAGTACTGCTTTGTAAGGAGATGCTGTGTGCTTTGGTAGACACTCTTTGGGACCATAAACTCCTGCAAAAACCTTGTTCTGACCCCATTCAACATATGCCGAGCCATCTGCCCGCGGTATAACACCTACTTCCATTTTTATTGGCCGTAGTTCATCATTTTTTCTTCCATCTGATCTTGCCATATACATTCACCATCCAATTAATTCTTAATTATCCATTCCTTTTTCAACTTCATCGGCTGACTCGCTCTTTGGAGCAATCTCTTTTGCCGATGTTTTCTTTTCCTTTGGTTTTCTTTCTTCAAGGAACTTTGTTACTTTGTCAGTCAAATTATCTGTGTGTGATTCTCTGTCAATCAAAGCAAGGGTTTCTCTTAGAAGAACAGTGTTCCCGTCTTTGACCCATAATCTTCCATTCCTGCCTGCAACAACAACACAACCAGTTCCGTTCTTTAAAACATTCAGCATTGATCCTTCCTTGCCTATTATACGCGGTATTTTTACCGGGCTGACATCAATTATTTCCCCGCCATTTAAGCCGCGAGGGAACGAAACATCAACTTCTCTGAGTTCGTTTACTGATATGACCTTTACTGAAACAATGTCCCCAAGTTTCAATAAAAAGTCGAGGTCTCGCTTAGCCAAAAAACTGCTGGCGTGTGTGTTTATATTCAATAAATAACCTGAAAACACTTCATGTACCACCACTCCGATGATAATGTCGTTTTCTTGTGCAACGTAACGCCCTCCAAGAGGGATAACTGAAACTGAATCAGGTTTCTCATTAAGAAGACCAACACAATCCGATAATATTTTTCCTTCTTTAATAAAAACGTGGTCTCTTGTTTTTTTTCGTTCTGTAGTTATAACTTCTCCGGGTACTACTATTTTTCTCATATCATTCCTCCAGTATCTTGCTCTCTAAATCCCCATGTGTAAGATGATTCAATTCATTTAACAGGACTGTTTTTGTTCCTGCTGAAATCTCGAATGTTACTATTAAGCTCCCGTCACCCTGCCACTGTTCTTTTAGCACATCATACTTGTGAACAATCGAACTTGCTTTTCCGGCGTGTTCTGCAGGGACTTTTATCGCTAACTTTACTTTTTCCATTGTTATCGGCAAAAGTACTTTCATTTCTTTTACGAGTGCATTTGCCTGTTCAATCGCATTCTTGTGGAGATCAATTGAAAACTTTAGTTCTGCCATAGCATTCTCGATTCTTGCAGGCGGGTGAGGAGCTTTTGTCTTCGGATCATAAGCATTAGTTGAAATGTAATCAATGACTTCTTTTCTCTTTTTTTCGAGAATCTCACGCCTTAAGTCTGTTGTTAGCTGTACTTCCCCGTCTTTAATTATTTTTTTGGATACCTCAATAATTTCTTGTGTTCCAAAAATTTCTTCGAGAAGATTTTCTGATTGCTTGTCTCCTTTCGAGGCATCCTTAAAGACTTCGTCTATCGCTAAAAGGTCATCGAAATTTATTTCTTTTCCCTGTTTAAGTTCGAGTGCTAAATAAGGATCAACAAGAATCTCGAACTTGTGACCTTCTCTCTCGTACCTTGCCGTAACCGCGTTCTCTAATTTAACCATAGAATCACCAAAATCAAGTAAATACAATTCAGATTTTGCTCAAGTATCCTTTCAGAACTTCGTTGGAAATCTTCGAGTACTCTTTCTTGCGGTCAATGTAAGCAAACTCAAGGTTCTTGTAATCAAGCTTTTGTTTTTCTGGTAAACTTGCTTTCATTGCCTTCAGAATAGTGGTTACTCCTGCATCAAAAGACATTTCTTCTTTGTAGTTCTTTTCAAAGAACTGCATTGCCTTATCACGATTCCTTCCAATAGCTATTGCAGAGTATTCAGCCAACGCACCTGAAGGTTCTGTCTCAAAGAGTCTTTTGCCTGTGCTGTCAACTCCTCCAAAAATAAATGAAACACCAAAAGGCCTCATTCCGCCGTACTGAGTATACAACTGGTTAATGTTACTCACTTCTTTAACCAGTGCCTCTACCCCTATTGGCTGATCATAGTACATTACGTTCTCCTGTGCCTTCTGCCTTGCCATTCCAGCTAAACGCCTTGCGTCTCCAACCAAACCTGCTGACAACGCAATAATGTGGTCGTCAATCTTGAACATTTTTTCTATTGATTCAGGTAAAGCAAGTCTGCTTGACACTAATTTATCTGCACCGAAGATTATTCCATCCGAATATTTCAAAGCCGCGCCTATTGTTCCCTGAGCAACTATCTTTGAAGCATACTCAACTTGGTACAACCTGCCATCAGGACTGAACATTGTAGCGACTCTGTCATAACCTGCATTCTGAGAAAGAGGATACATATTCCACACTCCTTTTTTTCTCTCTTAAATATTATCTAATTATTAGCAGTAAATAATATAAATGGGTGCTTTTAATCATAATTAATTGCCTTTGAGCTTGTTTATGGTGCCACTTACTTTAATTATCTTTGGAATGACCTGCTTTCCATTAACTTCCCTAAGAAAGAGCAACCCTGCCCGCACATTGTTGTCGCCTTCCAGAGAATATCTGATTATTCCCGTGTTTTTTGCTTCACTCCAGTTAACCAGCCAGAGCTTCATTGAAGCACAACCAAGGGAAGCAAACAATGACAAATAATTATCCCAAAGGGCGTTCTCTATTTCTTTCCTTGAAAAAGAACCACTAGTCAATAACCTGAACAACAAATATCTTTTCTTCCCTCTTTGCGTAGGAGAAACTGTCTTTATTTTATTTTTTATTTTCATTGAACATCAAGTCCTTTTAGTTCCTTATCAGTTCCTGCTAAACCGAAAAGCTCTTCCTCTAGTTTTTGACAGGGAGCATAACAACTGTTTATTGTGCCCATAATTTCTTTTGACTTTGAACCATATTTTTTTCTTAAATAGTCAAACCTAACTTCCAGACTAACCAGCGTGTCCTGCCTAACGCGCTTGTCTGCATAAAAAACAATTTTGCTTTCCAATGATTTCAAAGAATCTTTTTTGAGTATCTCACTCAGGGCATGCTCCTTGACAATTACAGCTATCTCGGGAAAACCTCTTTCCCGGAGAATATCATGACCAGCCTGCCCGTGCCTAATGTCGGATTCAAGGGTCCTGTATTTTGCGACATCGTGCAACAAGGATGCCCTGTCAACCAACTCCAGATTAATTGCATTGTTGTTCTCTTTTATTTTTTCTGCAAGAAAGTAAGCCACCCTATTAACCAACAAAGAGTGCCTGATAATGTGCTCGGGATTGTTATGCTCTTTCAGCATCTGCATGCATTCTTCTCTTGTAGGCAGGTTCATTGTTCATCACCAAAGAATTCTTCAACAAACTTTAGCGAAGCACTTGCCTGTTCCTGCGAAAAACCAAAAAGCGTGGCAAAATAAGAAAGGTCTTTCGGCGA
>CAZEVB010000045.1:0-6831 GCA_964515835.1 uncultured archaeon
CCGGGAAATTGTTCCAAATCATTTTCGTTTCCTGCGTCAAAGAAGTTTACGAAGACATCTACCTCACCGGTTACCGGAGAACCATCTTCAAAAACCAGGGCAGATGAAGGAATCTCAATTACCCCGTTATTTTGGGTGATTGTTCCTCCCTGTACAGCGTCAACTTGAACTGCTTCCGGTTTTGCCTTTAGGGCGATTGTCACAAAAGTAGTTTCGTCTTTTTTTATTTCAACTGCCTGAAAGTTTGGTATCATTCCGCTTTTGCGGAAATTAATGACAATTCGGTCTGATTGAGTTACCTTGAAGTTAGCGTATCCCTCGCTATTGGTTTTTGCAATCAGTAAATCTTTTTCGAATACCTCTGCTTCGCTTAGAGGAACACCGAGTTCGTCAAGCACACGTGCATTGATGAAGCCAGCAGCCTTAACTTCGCGTGGTTGTGGATCGCCAGGAGGAATTATTGGTGGTTCTGACGGGGGCAAGAGAAGCAGGATTCCTGCCAGAAAAATAATAATTATTAGTACTGCAGCTACAGGTAAAAGAAGTTTTGGAAGTTGCTTTTTTTCCTGTTGCTTATTCGCTGAAGCCATTTCTCAAATTAATGGATTAAGTCATTAATAAGCGTTATGATAATTTAGAAGGAACATATTTATGAGCCATCGAGTGAAACGAGATGACTCGACGTATGCGGTGCCAGCTGACGCTTCAGCTGTTGGAAAAGAACTGTTCTATTTCTTTTGCAAGTATTTTCATTTCAACTGGTGTAAGGTTCGAGTGTGCCCTGATTATGTAAATGCGTCCCGCGTAAGGGTAGAGCATGTACCATGAACCTGCCTTAATCATTATTGCCGAGCTTTGAGGCATTTCTGAGTTAATGTAATTAAGCAGTGCACTTGCCTTTACTCCTTCACTGAATGAAGTGCCGTTTGATGAAGCCAGAATAGAACCGTCTTTTTCAACTACTGTCAGAGAATCAACTAAGTGTTTTTTTCTCATGATTTTTAATAGTTCTTCGAGTTCCCTTACTGAAGTATCAAACTTGAATTTTGCTGGATATGCTGAAATAAGTTCGAATTGTTCTTTTGGCAAAGACGTGTCATCCAAGTCAAGGATTGTGCCGGCAACGCCTCTTGCTATTGTTTTTATTCTTGATATCATTGAATCACCCTAGTCTTCCTAAACCGAATTTTTTGAGCACCGATTCCTTGCTTTCGTGACTTGAAATAACTTCTTTTAAGAGTTCTTTCGAAAATTCTTCAGAGAACCTGTCAAGATAAGTCTTGCTTATTTCTTTTTTTGTTATTGGTCTGGCGAGTTTTATTTTATCGTTAAATGCAGTAACTAAATCAACCTGCTGGTTAGTCAAACCATAAACATCAACAATTCCTTTTTTGTTCATGAAAGAATTTGCAATGTGTTTGATTGAAGAGTCGCCGAAAACAGTTATACCATAATTTAGAATTTCATAGAGAGCTGCCACGATATACCCTTTCCTGAGAATAAGGACGCCTTCTTCTATCCCGTCGAAGCCATCTGTTGTTGAGACAATGTAGCCGGAGAATTCTTTGAGCATTAAGCCTTCTGCTTTTTTCCTATAATTAAAGTCAATTGTTTTAGTGCCTTGCTCAATTACTTCTGAAACGGGAAGATTCATTTAATCACCTTTCGGTAAAATAATTACATGGTCAGCATTGTTTTTAAGGGCAACGGCGCTTGCCTCCTCAGCAACCACGACAATTGTTTCCTTGCCGTTTCTTTTTGCTTTGACTATTGCAGGCAGGAAATCAGAGTCTCTTGTAACAAAAGCAATTGTATCAATGTGAGGATTGAAAATTGCCTCAACAGCATCTGCAACCATTGAAACATCAATATCGCCGACAGTAATAATCGATTCGAAACCCTGGTTTACAACTGCCTCAACTAGTTTGTCCGAAGCATACTGGTTAAGGAAGACCCTACCTATTTTTATGTTGCCGAAAGTCAGAATCATTTTTTTGACTTCTGACAGGTCAACATTCAGTTCCCGCCTTAAAATATTCGGCCCATCAACAAAGAGAGCAATATTCTTGCTTGCTTTTTTTCTTTTCGAGAGTTTTTCCCTTACTTTTTCAAACATGCCAAAACCAGGTTAATTGTGCGAATATATTATATATAAACACTTAAAAAACTTTAAATAGGTGCGTGTATACTTGTTTAGGGGGAAGATGTTTTGGTTGAAGAACTTATTGGAACCGTAAGCCACTTTTTTGGCAAAATAAATGTTGCTGCAATCAAGTTATCGGGAACACTAAAGAAAGGAGACAGGATAAAGATTAGTGGTCCTGATATCGAGTTTGAGCAGGATGTCGACAGCATGCAGATTGATCGTGCGGATGTAGAGGAAGCTCAGGCTGGACAGGAAATAGGAATGCTTGTTTCACAGCCGGCCAAAGAAGGCTGCCAGGTGTTCAAGGTAACTGAAGAAGCTTAACAAAGTATGTTACTTGCGAACGCCCGCGAGCAAGTGCTGTTGAACGAAGTGAAATAGCACCAAGAGGTCAACTGGCGAAGCCATTTTCCGTCAACGCTTTCCGCAGAAAGGGTTGCTGGCTAGGCAGTTGGCTGGAGAATAGTTTTAAATTCCTTGCCTATGTTAATTATATCTGTAAAATCTAGTTAAATTTCAGATTGTGATCCCTATGAGTTATACAAAGCAACTAAAAGAAACTATGCAGAAAGAGTATAAAGGCACGAAAGACGAAGATTATAATTATCGGGAAGTCTATAAGCAGAAGCTCATTGACTTCAGAAAACAGAAAGAATCGGTAATTAGGATTGACAAGCCGTCTAATTTGAGCAGGGCAAGGACTCTCGGCTATAAGGCAAAGAAAGGAATCTTTGTTGTAAGGGCAAGAGTAAGGAAAGGTTCCGGTGCCTATAAAAGACCAGTACGGGGACGAAGGCCAAAAAGGATGGGAGTCTCAAAGCTAACGAGAAAGATTTCTATTCAGGGAATTGCGGAACAAAGAACAGCAAGGAAATACCCTAACTGCGAGATCTTGAACTCTTATTGGGTTGCGGAAGATGGAAAGAACGAGTTTTATGAAATAATTGTTGTTGAAGTTAATGCACCTGAAACAAAGTCAGACAAAGAACTAAAGAAAATTATTAAAGCCCCGAAGAACAGGGCTTTGAGAGGACTCACTTCTTCACAGAAAAAGAGCCGCGGTTTATCTAAGAAAGGCAAAGGTGCAGAAAAAGCAAGGCCTTCTAGAAGAGCTAATAAAAGGAAATCCCATTAAGGAGGTTTTTTGAATGGTTGATATAGAAAAGAAATTCGGAAGCGCCGGACACTTAAAACCAGGCAGTTTTGTTTTGATTGATGGTGATGTTTGTCAGGTTAAGAGTCTGGAAAAATCAAAACCTGGAAAACATGGTGCAGCAAAAGCAAGAGTAACCGCAATCTCTATTTTCACGGACCAGAAAAAAACCATCTTAAAACCTGCTGATGCAGATGTTGAAATTCCAATCATACGGAGATCAACAGCACAGGTTGTCGCAGTAATGGGCGGAAACGTCCAGGTAATGGACACTTCCAATTACGAGACTTATGATGTTGCAAAGCCAAAAGAATTTAGTGGCCTGCAGAGCGGGGATGAAGTAGAGTACATCCAGTTCGGCGACAGCATAAGAATTGTAAGGAAAAAATAATTCTTATGAAAACAGAAGTACTTTTTCTTAAGGTCCCTGTTAGTGACGGTAGCCTCGGCAGGAACGAAGGAACTGATTCAGCGCCGGATGCAATCGCAGAAAAACTTGTTAATCAGGAGTTTGAAGAGATAACCAGACAGAGTTTTGGCGAGATGCAGAAAAAAACCTGTTCAAAAGCAAAAGAACTAATGAAAGAAAAAACTGTTTTTTCTCTCGGCGGAGACCACTCAATTGTTTATCCTCTCGCAAAAGCATTCACAGGGATTTACGAAGAACCTTCACTGATTATTTTTGATGCGCATGCAGACTGCTATGAAATGATGAAACCTACAAGTAACGAGGATTATGTTAACGTGCTTATTCAGGAAAACCTGTTCAAAGGAAAAAACATTCTTGAAGTTGGTGTTAGACACACCTGGCCGGAAGAAGAAATATTCATCAAGGAGAAAGGTATTAACGTAATCAGAGCAGATGCATTAAAAAACAGTTTTGAGGATTCTGCAAAAAAAATAAATGAGTTCTGCACCAAAGCAAAGAACATTTACCTGAGCATCGATTTTGATGTTCTTGACAAAGAAATTGCTTTTGCCACCGGCTATCCTGAGGACAACGGATTAAGTTTAGAGGAATTAAACAAACTAACTAAAATCGTTCTGGAGTCAAGAAAAGTAAAGGCAATTGATTTCTGCGAGTACAATCCTTCTTTCGACAAAGAAGAAAAAGGGCTTAACATTTCCCTAGAAATTATTAATTCGGCACTGAATTATTTGTAAACTAGTTTAACGTGCTTTGCTTTTCCACCGCAGAACTTTTTTATGTTGGAAAGGATTTGCCCTAAAGCAAAATCAAGTTCTGCATCTGAAATGTGTTCGTTTCCCTGCACGTAAATGAGAACGTTTCTCGTAGAATTATTGATCATTGTGTGTATGCCCTGCTTGATGTCCAGTCTGCAGAGGACAATCTCATCATCCATGAAAATGTATTCGCCTTTCTTTGGCGGCTTGACTTCAGAGGTTCCGAGAGGAATGTATTTCTCGTTGCCTTCTGCTATCTTAATGTGAACATCTCCAGATATCTTATCAAGGTCATGTGCACCGGAAACGACAGCGGTTTTCAGGGAAACCGCGTTATAAGAATCAACTACAGTGTTTATTGTCGGCAGTTTTCCTGCTTCGCGGGTAATGTTTATGAGGTTGTTCATTGCGTGTATCAGATGCTCTTTGTGTTCTAGACCGAGCTTGTTATACAGTTCTTTGAAGCCTTTTACCTTAGTGCTTTCCTCTAACTTGTCTAAGTCAACAGAATCAACTGTTTCTCTCTTGAGTTTTTCGAGTCCTTCGTGCTTCTTTTTTATTTTTGCCCCATAAACAACTGCAGCCTTTATCCTGAATCCTTTTTCTTTTACTTCAGAATCAACAAGAACCGCAATGTCTCTCTCCGATTCTTCTTTTTTCTCTTCCTTGAATTCTTTTTTCATGAATAAAACTTCTTTGTACGCCTTGGTTCCTTGCTTAAGAAGATTTGGTTTGCAGTCATCAATTCCAAGGTAAGAGAAACCAAGTTGTTCGGAGATTCTTTCGCAGGCTTTCGGAGTGAAAGGAGATAACAAGATTGAAACACACCTTATTGCGTCAGCGAGAGTGTAAAGAGTTTTGTCCAGTTCCTTTCCTTCCTGTTTCCATGGTTCTTTGTCATTCACGTACTTGTTGCATTCTCCGATAAAAACAAAGATTTCTGAAAGCGCCTGCGGGAACAGGTAAGAGTTCATGTGCTTCTTTATTTTCTCCAAATTAAGTTTTTCGAAAAGCTCTGTATCTGCTTTTGAGTCAGGTATTTTTCTCGAGCACTTACTTTCAATCAAAGAGATTACCCTGTAAACAAGGTTGCCAAGCTCGTTAGCCAGCTCGTTATTATGGCGCTTGACAAGAGCCTCTTCAGAGAAGTTGCCGTCCTCACCAAAAGGGATTTCTCTCATTAAGAAGTACCTCAAAGAGTCTGCACCGTATTTCTCTGCAAGAACAATTGGATCAACTACATTTCCTAAAGATTTTGACATTTTTTCCCCCGAAGCAGCATTAATGAAACCATGCACACAAACCTGTTTTGGCGGCTTGATGTCTGCTGCGAGAAGCATGCAGGGCCAGATAACTGAGTGGAACCATAGAATGTCTTTGCCAATGTTTTGCGCATCTGCAGGCCAGAATTTTTCGAATTGTTTGCTCCCGTAATCTATTCCGGAAATATAATTGAGGAGAGCATCAAACCAAACATAAATAACGTGCTTCTTGTCATTCAGGAGAGGGATGCCCCAGTCAAAAGAAGTTCTTGAGACACTAAGATCAAGTAAGCCGTCTTTGACCCTGTTGACTATTTCCTGTCTCTTGGAAACAGGATAAATGAATTCAGGGTTCTTTTCAAAATAATCCAGCAACGGGTTTTGGTATTTGCTCATTTTGAAGAAATAGCTTGATTCATTGACCTTGTCAACTGGCTTTCCGTGGACAAAACATTTGCCTTCATTCAAATCTTTTTCTAAATAGAATCTTTCACATTCAGTACAATAAAGTCCTTCATAAGAACCCAGATAAATGTCACCCTTGTCAAGAACTTTCTGGAATATTTCTTGGCAGGTTTTCTCGTGCTTTTCATCAGTTGTCCTAATGAAGTTATCGTAAGAAATGTTCCATGCTTCACAAAGTTCCTTGAATAAGGCTACTTTCTCATCAACAAAATCCTTTGTGGTCTTGCCTTCTCTTTCAGCAGCTCGCTGTATCTTTAAGCCGTGTTCATCTGTTCCTGTCAAGAAAAATACGTCTTTTCCCAAGAGGCGGTTCCATCTGGCCATGACATCTGCGATAGTTTTTTCATAGGCGTGGCCGAAGATGGGGCTTACCCGAAGGATAATCAATTGCTGTTGTTACATAAAACTTCGTCATAGCCGCTTCACCTCCAAAACAGTTCAACTAAAATATTGCAGTGGAAAGATATTAAAAGAGTCACTTAAATAAGGCCTACCGAGCCATTGAACGACGTGAAATGGCTCACGTCTGCTCTCCCGCCGCGAGCAGGCAGTGGTTTGGAAATCAAACCAGTTAGGAATAAGTAAGAGTGCTACTTAATAGTATAGAATACTTTTTCTCC
>CAZEVB010000046.1:0-6807 GCA_964515835.1 uncultured archaeon
ATAATAATTATTGCACTTATGCTGAAGCAGGGTTATAGTGCAAGAACAAGCTTCATGTCCGGGGTTAGCCTGGCACAAATCAGTGAGTTTTCTTTGATTATGGTTGCACTGGCAGCAGCTATTCCTGTTGGAAATCCATGGCATATTTCAAACAACCTTGTTTCGTTAATAACCCTGATAACAGTCCTGACAATTGCATTCTCAACTTATTTCATTACCCACAGCGGGCGCGTTTATGATGTTGTCGGCAACTACCTGAAAAAGTTCCAGAAATCGGATTTCTTTGAGGGCTCATTATCATCCGCAAAAGAGAAGTGTTACTCGCACATCTTCATCGGCTTCGGAGAGACAGGAAAAAGCGTACTCAAAAACAGTAGCATAAATAAGGATGATCTCCTCATAATTGAGTTTGACCCGCGGACAGTTAAGCACGCAATCAAGGACAAGTTCAATTGTGTTTATGGTGATGCTTCCGATATTGAGACAGTTGAATTTATAATTAAGCACAAGCCAAAGATAATTGTATCATCTATTCTTGATTACGAGACCAATAAACTGATTGCAAAGAAGATGGCGAGCAGAAAATCAAAGGCACAGTTTATTGCACTCGCAGTTGACTCCAAAGATGCAAAAAGACTAAAGGAAGAGGGAGTTGACTTTGTTCTGATTCCTTCCGCAATTGCAGGAAAGAAAATGGGAATAATCATTAAAGACATCATCAATAAGAGGTCACTTGAGTTAGGCTGGCTTGAGAAAGAACAGTTAGAGGACATGGCATACTGATTCAGCTAATTGAGGTTTGAGTAAAGGTAAATCAAGCCAGCAGCAAGAACAATGACTGCGATAAAGACATCTGACATGTAATTGAATCTCGCTAACCTGTCGTATATGTAATAAAAAGAAAGAACAACTATTGCAAGACCAAGAGTGACCTGCTGTGCATTCTTTACACCCATGAATAATAAAGGGTTAGACATCTTTATAATAATTGGCGTCCCTAAGAAGTGGTTAATAGTTGCCCCTTACAGACCTATTTCTTCTTTATCTTGCCTGCAAGACCTTCAATAGCACGAAGGGTCTCTATAGGGATAGCAAAGATGACTGTGTTGCTTTGGTCTGAGCTAAGGTCATTCAGAGTGTTCAATGTTCTCAGGTGTAGTGCACCTGGTGCTTCTGCAAGAGTCTTTGCAGCTTTACTGAGGTTGTTTGCTGCTATTACTTCTCCACCAGACTTAATGATTACTGCTCTTTTTTCTCTTTCTGCTTCTGCCTGCTTAGCCATGACTCTTTTCATGTCCTGAGGAAGTTCAACATCCTGTATCTTGATAGCAGTAACATCTATTCCCCAGGGGTCTGTTTCCTTGTCAACAATGAGTTTTATTTCTGAAGCAATCTCTTCCCTTTTAGTGAGCAGAGAATCAAGGGTAATAGAACCAATAACATCCCTCAAAGCGGTTTGTGCATACTGGGAAACAGCATAAACGTAATCCTGTATTTTCAGGACCGCATTTTCTGCGTTATCCACCTTAAAGTAAACAACTGCATTTATCTGTGCAGGGACATTGTCAGAAGTCATGACTTCCTGCTTAGGAACATCAATTGTCTTTATCCTCATGTCCACTTTTCTATATGACTGCAAAACAGGAACAACAAAATTGAGGCCCGGTTCCATGGTTGAACTGAACTTTCCAAGAGTAAACTTTACTCCTTTTTCATACTCCATAATAATCCTCAGAAAGAAGAGAGCCAGGAACATCAGGAAAACAAGCATCATGAAAAGTATATCAAGCATAATCAAACCCCAGTGGCATAATAAGGACTGAATTATATATAAGAGTATCTTCTTAGTTGGTCGAGTTAAATAGACACAAAAAAAAGAAAAAAAAAGAAGAAAAAAAGAAGGCTGTTAAGCCCTACTTTTTCCTGAAAAAGAAGAAGTACAGTACTCCGCCTAAGAAAAGCACTATTACCCCGAAACCTGCTGCGAGGTCAATGCCGCTGCCCAGACCAAAGAAACCTGTTGGCGGTGTAATTGCAGGAGGTTCTTCCAGAGGAAGTACTGGACCAGTAGCATCACCTGTGCCACCATCAGTGCTTACAATTATCTTACAGGAACCTTCTTCGCAAACACCAAGTCTGCCTGAATTATAACAGTTTATGCCTGAGAGACTCTCGTGCTTACAAAGACCGCTAAGACATGAGTCTTTTGTACAAGGATTACTGTCAGTGCATGAAACACCATCGCATGCGTCTGTTTCTTCATCTCCGCCGGTTGTTCCGACAGGAGCTGCTACACACTCTGTTATACAACAGACATCTGCATCATTAGCAGTCCATGTGTCTCCTTCACAAACCTCGTCATCTCCGCAAATGAAACCAGGGAACCAAGAACAGGCTCTGTCGCCATAATTACCTCCGCCGCCTCCGCCGCTAAGACCAGGACCAACAACTGGTGGTGGTTCAGGAGCAGGCGGTGCTGCAGGATTATTCACTGCCAATGGCTTTGAATCAGCATATCCGGTATTTCCGTCATTAAAGTTTGCAGTAATATCAAATGTTCCTGCAGTTGTTGTAGAGAAAACCTGTGCGAAGTTTCCATTCACATCAGTAGTAACCATTATTGGTCCGAAGAAACTACTTGAAACAAATACATTAGCATCTCCAACTTGTCTTCCAATATCTGATAACAGTTGTCCTGTAATTATGACATCTGCTCCTTTGATTACTGTACTTTCACTCAAAGAAAGATTGAATGAATAATCTTCGAATATGTTCACATCTATTGAATCTGTGGACTGATTGTTGACTAAATCATTTGCATCAATAATGAGTGTGTACACTCCAATGCTCCACTCTGAATTAGTGTCAAACATTCCTGAATAGATTCTTCCATTTTTATTCAACACAAGTGTTTTGCTGAATGCACCTAAACTTATTGTAGCCAAAACAGAATCTACTCCGCTTTTATTGTCGGTTACATTTGCATCCACAAGGAATGAATTTCCTCTGATGATTGGATTCAAAGTTACGTTGATTGAATGTATTACTGGTGGCGTGTTGTCGATAGGCGGGTCAATCATATTGAAATCATGGTTTCCTGCAATATCCCACGCTTCGAACATAACATTGTAGTCGCCGTCAGGGAACATCAATGTGTTCAGGTCATAATAGAACATATTGGTGTTTATATCAAACATAACTCCGTTCGGATCAGTCATGTCTATTGCCCAAATTGGTGGTGTTCCGGTTCCTATATGACAATTGCTGTCAACACAATATTCATTACCTGGCTTTTCTATTAATGAAAAGTTAACATTATTGATTCCTGAAAGATTGTCAGTAATGTTTGCATCCCATCTGTAAACTCCGAACATAATTTGTTTTACATTTGGAGTAACCGAATGGATTACTGGTGATGTGTTGTCTATGCCGATGTTTACGTCGTCCGAAGTGTCTTGATGAGCCTCAACGGAGTTGTATATTCTTAAAGTAGTATATTTTCCTTCAGTGTGATTAATGTTTCCCCACGATGCAAATCCTTCTTTAGCAATATTTGTATTGAACCCGTTGGTGTGTGCATCACAAACCCAATTTCCATCAGTCACATTAGACATAAAATAATTTGCCAACTGAACTGGATCTCCTTCAGAATCTATCAAAAATACTTCACAATAATCTCTGTCATTTATTGTGTTTGTATTGAGATATCCAATCAAAGGCACTGCTCCAGATTGTGTCCAGAACACATCATCCGCGATTGAACCATAAGGCCAAGCCAAAGTCATGTCACTATTTGATATAGGCTTTACAATAGTTGTTGCTGCTTCAAGCGAATCCTTGATGTCAACGTGATTTATTCTGAATATGTATGATGTGTAGTCTACAGCAGAGCTGAAAAACGAGAATCTTTTAGCCCTTAATTTGATTCTCTTTAATCCTGTGCTGTCAAGTTCTATGTTGCCAGTCTTGTAGGTTTTTACGCCTTCATCAAACCAAGAAAGTCCGACAAGCTGATTCCAGTTGCCTGAACCATTTATTTCGTATTCTATTTTATACATGCTTCCGCCGAAAAATCCGCCTCTATCAGGCTTCAGTGCGAATGTTATAGGAACACTTATTTCATTCACATAATAACTTGTTACATAACTGCTTACAGTTATGTCCCTGAATCCAAACAAGTCTTCGCTTAACAGTGAATCAAAAGTATCCTTCACGGTTCCGATTTCACTTTTGCATACTGAGAAAAACCAAAATGATTTTGATTTTTCGTAGAATTCTGTGTACACATTAATAGATTCTTGTGGCCAGTCTGAAGTATTCATCGTAACACTATAGTCCTCGCCGCTTGTATCCTGTTCAACACAGGTTTTTGCATATCCGACAAGGCTACCTGAAGCAGTCAATGCCCAAATATTTATGCATTTTGCTGTTGTTGGTGCTTCACCGAAGATTGTTACTTCCTTGTCAACTGAATCGTAATGGAATTCTATTGTACCATCATCAAGCATTTCAACTTTATCTTCTAATTCAGTTAATCTTTCTTGTAAATCTTTTATTGCAAGAGCATCAAAGATTGTTCCAACAACATAGATTGGAGGTGCATGATGTGGTCTGAAATCACTGTGCATATACACAAACACATTGTATGATTTTGCATCAAGACCGCTAGTGTCTACAGGGTTTCCGTTCAGGCTAGTGAACTGATAAGTGTTGTTTGCTCCTGTGATGTCTCCTGAATCCATATAATCAATGCCGGACATATCTGTTGGCATTAGTACTATTCCGACATCATCCAGTCCAAATATTCCTTCTGTTCCGTATGCTGCTTCACCCCACACATTCAATTTTTGGTTAGTCTCGTTGTAGAACATGTTGATTGTAGCGTGGTTCATTACTTTTATGATTGATTTAAGGTGCATAATCCAGCTCCTTAATCTCTTGACCTTATTGTAAAGGTCATCTACATCCTCTTCTAGCTTTGAAACTCTTTCTTCAAGTTCTTCAACGTCTTCCTCGAGTTCTACAAGCCTTATTTCAAGAGCTTCTATTGCATCGGCATTATCTCCAGTTGCTTCCCAAAGAGCAGCTATTTCAGAATCAATCCTCATTATTTCCAGCGCATAAAACTGTTCGTTAACCCACTGCCCAATTACATCGTCAGAATCATCATAGAATGAAACTGCAATATCATACAGCATCCAATCCCAATCAAGGACATTTGTAATGTCATGTCTGTATGAGTTATCCGCTTCAGGAGTTAGTCCTGTTATTTCCATATAACTAACTCTGTTTTCATCCCTAATGTGTATTGTAAGATGATCTGTTCCCAAAGGAACTTCACCTTTAACTCTTAAGAAACCATTTTGCTCATCTAAATCCCACACAATAGAAAGTGTTCCGTGGCTCATCCTTTCGAGAGTTGCTATTACAGTAGTCATCTGAGTTTCTAGTGCTATAACTCTTGAACCTAAATTTGAAACAACACATTTTAGAGTTGCAATATCTGATTTTATTAATGTAATTTCCGTGTTAATTAATTGTATTTCAACATTAAGATCCTCAATATTTCCTGTCATTACCACAAGAGCAGAGTTAACATCAGCAAGTCTTGACTCGGCATCATCCATTCGTGACAGAAGATCAAGAACAAGAACCGAATCAAAAACAGCGCTTACTTTGTAGCTGCCTGCATCTGCCATTTCAAATTCAACTTCAACATCATAAACCGCAGTCATTCCTGAAACATCAACAGGATCTGATGTGGATTGGTTGAAAGCGTATCTGCTGTCGTTTCCTGAACCATTCATTATTGCATCTGAATCAGTATAAACAGTAGCACCGCCTGGACCTGGATCCGCTGAATCATAAATTTTCAAATTTGCAATTGTCGAACCAAATGGAGCTTCTCCCCAAACTTCAAGTTCTTCTAAAGTTGAATCATATCTGAGGTTAATTGTCCCATGGTTCATAGAAGCAAGATTAGCTTCAAGAGTTGAAACTCTTACCTCAAGAGCCGAAACATCGTCTTTAATTACAGTAATATTTGAGTCAATTGCAGAAATATCTACATTTATTTGTGCAATTTTTGAGTAAATAGCTGTAACATTTGCATCTAAATCAGCAATAGCATTCCACTGCTGAGTTGAATCATCCCAGAGAAGATCAAGCTGAGTTTCAATAGCATCTATTTCTTCGTTTATTCTTCTGATTTCAAGGTTATAAAAGGCTTCATTTACCCACTGTCCGATAGTAGTTCCGCCGCTATTTTGGTGTTATTATTACAGGCGTCAAATAAATGTTTCTGTTTTCATCACGGACTAATATGTTTATGTCATATGTTCCTTCCGGTGCTTCACCTTTTACTCTAAGGAAACCATTATCCTGGTCGCCGTCGAATACAATTGAAATGCTTCCATGAGTCACCGGGTCTATAGC
The DNA here is from genome assembly GCA_964515835.1 of uncultured archaeon. Lineage (GTDB taxonomy): Archaea > Iainarchaeota > Iainarchaeia > Iainarchaeales > SKW153 > CAZEVB01. The sequence goes on from CAZEVB010000046.1 coordinate 6,436, forward strand.
GACAGCGCTCACGCTAGGTAAAATCAATGCAAATATCGTTAATGTGAGGATCACCTTTGCAATTAGACTGGACTGTATAGACTTATTTAACAAATTCATTTCCCCACCTCATTTTACTACTAAATAGTAGCGTATATATTAACGATGAAAAGTTTATAAGCATTTAGTTGAGTTAACGCAGTTAATTGTAGAATTGGGGGACACTATAATTATTCTTTTATATATTAACTTAATACTAATAATATATTAGGATTTGGTGATGAATAATATATATTAAATCTTCTTCTTACAATTAGAGATGTAAGTGGACCCGTAGCGCAGTCTGGATAGCGCGACTGGCTTCTAACCAGTAGGTCGAGGGTTCGAATCCCT
>CAZEVB010000047.1:0-5158 GCA_964515835.1 uncultured archaeon
GGAACAACAACAGGAAGACCAAGAAGAGTAGGATGGTTAGACATGCCAATGATGCGAACCTCAATGAGGTTAAATGGTTTCACGGAACTGGCAATAACAAAGTTAGATGTCCTGAGCGGAATGAAAAAACTGAAGATTGCAAAGAGTTACACTATTGGTGACAAAGAAATCAAATATTTCCCGTACAGCAACAAGGGACTGGAGAAAGCAAAAGCAAATTACGTTGAGTTTGATGGTTTTGAGATTAAGGGAACCGAAAAGAAGTTCGAAGACCTGGATTCAAATGCACAAAAATATCTGGAATACATTGAGAAAGAAATGAAGTGCCCGATTAAGCTGATTGGGATTGGTCCAGGAAGAGAAGAAACTATTCTAAAATGAACTAATTTAGCACCCATAAAACTATTTGATGTGACGCACTCTTATTCTACCGTGTTCGTGTGGTTTTTCATGAGAAACTCTGGAAGCATCTAAACGAAGGTTATCTTTTTTTCCAGGCCTTACAACTAAAGTTCCCATGTCTTTGTCACTGACAACAACTAAACCACTTGGTCTGACTGTTTGTTTGATGTGCTCGGGAAAAGCATAATCCGGCTGCGGGAAAAGTCCTTTTGCAGGAACAATAACCAAATCAGATTTTCTCCTGCTTTTCATTGCAGGGTGAATATCCTGCCCTAAAACCGTTCCAGAATCAAGACATATCTTAAGGCTAACTTCATGCCCACCAATATTCAAACGCGGAAAACCCTTAACTCCCTGACTTCTCCTATGCATATCTTTAATGTAAAGATCAAGATCAGTGCGGTGTTTCCAGTCAGCAACCCGTTTAAGTGCCTCTAAATCAATGCGACTCAGGCTGGTTCCTTCAGTGTAAGTAAGGAGCTTCGGGTAATGTAAATAACCATGAGTGCCATGCTTTTCAGGGGTAATAAGATAACCCCTATTGGCAAGCAGATTTCTTCTGCCTTCATTTTTTTTAACTTCAAAAAGAGAATAAGCAAAATAAAGATTCTTTTTTGATGCTGCAACCCTATGCAGTTCACCAGCAATTTTTCTTCCGGCTTCAGGAGTTATCGGATACGTACCAAGAACACCTTCGTGAAAAAGAATTACTGTAGGACTAACAGTATGAATTTGAGAAGCAAGGTCCTTCGCATTTTTAATAAAATCATTTTCATCACGAAATGACCTTTGAACAGTAACCACTTCAAGCATAATTAATAATGGTTTCGAGAATAGAAAAAGGTTATGGTAAGCTAATTAAGCCTATCGAAGGTCGAGTATAACGAGATCCTTCACGTCTACGAGCCACATATGTAGTTGATGAAGAATGCCTACCGAACCATTGAACGAAGTGAAATGGTTCACGTCTACAAGCCACCCTACATAGTGGGTGAGGGAAAGTGATTTAAAGATTTAACTCATTATTCTATTGTTTTTCCGGGGGTGGGTCTATGACAAGGAACAATTGTTTAAAGGATGCGGACAGCAAAATTTTCGAATTAATTGAGAAAGAGACTGATAGGCAGGAAAATGGCCTTGAAATGATTCCTTCAGAAAATCACTCAAGCAAGGCAGTTAGAGATGCTTTAGGGAGTGTTTTTACTGACAAGTATTCAGAAGGTTACCCAAAGAAAAGATATTATGGCGGTAATCAGTTTGTTGATGATGTAGAGATTCTTGCCCAGGAACGGGCAAAAGAACTTTTTGGTGTTGCGCATGTTAATGTGCAGCCTTATTCCGGAAGCCCTGCTAATCAGGCGGTTTATTTTGCGGTCTGCAAAGTCGGGGATTCGGTCATGGGACAAAACCTTGTTGCAGGCGGACACCTGACACATGGTTGGAAAGTGAACTTCTCAGGAGTTAATTACGACAGCCACCAGTATGAGGTAGGAGAAGATGGTTACATTGACATTGAAGAGGTAAGGAAACTTGCTTTAGAACACAAGCCAAAATTATTGTGGTGCGGGGCAACTGCTTACCCGAGAGAATTTCCTTTTGAAGAAATGTCAAAAATAGCTGAAGAAGTCGGGGCTTATTTTGCGACAGACATTGCACACATTGCAGGTTTGGTTGCAGGCGGAGCACATAAGAGCCCTGTAGAATACGCAGACATAATTACCACTACTACTCACAAGACCCTAAGGGGACCACGCGGTGCAATGATTATGGTTACAAAAAAAGGGCTTGAGAAAGACCCTGATCTCGCAAAAAAGATTGATAAAGCGATTTTTCCTGGTTTGCAGGGAGGACCGCATGACCACCAGACAGCAGCAATTGCAGTTGCACTTGGAGAGGCACTGAAACCGGAGTTCAAAGAATATGCACATCAGATAGTGAAGAACTCTAAAGCACTCGCAGAAAGCCTGATGGAAGAAGGCATAAAACTTGTTACTAACGGCTCGGAAAACCATCTTTTATTAATTGACCTGACTTCATTCGGAAAAGGCAAGGGACTTTACGGACAAGAGGCACTGGAAAAAGCAGGAATAACTGTTAACAAAAACACTATTCCAAAAGAACCTGCTTCTCCTTTCTACCCGAGCGGCGTTAGATTGGGCACACCAGCGATAACCAGCAGAGGAATGAAGGAAGCTGAAATGAAGCAGATTGGAAAGATAATGGCTAAGGCAATCAAGAAAGGCTGTGAATTTGACTTCCCTGATGACAAGGAACAGAGAAAAGGAGCAATTGAAAAGTTCCATGAGGAAACAGACAAAGACAACGAGATAAAGGAACTGAGGAAAGAAGTTTTGGAATTGTGCAAAAAATTCCCTTTACACAAGGAGTGATTCAGGTGGCAAAAAAGATTGACGGAAAAGCACTGTCAAGAAAAGTGCTTGCAGAACTGAAAGAAGAAACAGAGAAACTAATGGAAAAAGGAATAACGCCAAGATTGGCTGTTGTTCAGGTTGGCCACGATCCAGCTTCAGACATTTACGTGAAAATGAAGGGAATGGCCTGCAAGAGAGTAGGAATTGCAAGCGAGAACATTAATCTGGATGAGAAGATTTCTTATGAGGAATTCAAGAAAGTCATTGATGACTTAAATATCAATGATAGTGTACACGGAATAATGATTCAACTTCCTCTGCCAGACCACCTAAAGAAAAAGAGGATCATGGAAATGATTTCCAAGGACAAGGATGTTGACGGTTTCCATCCTTACAACCACGGAAAGAACTTGTTGAAAGAACCTGCCTTCATTCCAGCTACCGCAAAAGGCATCATTGACCTAATTGAGTCAACTGGAGAAAAAATAGAGGGAAAACATGCTGTTTGTATCGGAACAAGCAGTATTGTTGGTAAACCTGCAGCACTCATGCTTTTGAACAAGCACGCTACAATCACTATGTGCAACAAGTATACTGTTGATCTTGCGCATTACACTAAACAGGCAGACATTATTGTTGTTGCAGTGGGCAAACCAAACCTGATTACTGCGGACATGGTGAAAGAAGGAGTCATTATTATTGATGTAGGCATTACAAGGCTGGAAGACGGACGAATTGTAGGAGATGTTGATTACGAGAATGTAAGCAAGAAAGCCTCCTGGATTACCCCTGTTCCAGGTGGTGCCGGACCCATGACAATCGCATGCCTTGTTGAGAACACGGTGACGGCAGCAAAAAAGTTGAATAACCTAGAATAACCCCTCCAACCAAGTATTTGCTGATGGTTCGTGTTCCTTAAAGCAAAGTAATAAAAACCACCAGAAACACTACTCATTACAAGTGAAACAATTATGAGTGGACTAACGGACTTTAAAAAGACTATTTTAAACATAAAAAAGACGGACAAACTAGCAATAATTTATCACCCTGATGCCGATGGATTTACATCTGCTTTTATTGCATCCGCCGCAATTGAAAGATTGTGCGGCAGGAAACCAAAATTAGTGTTCTGCCAGAAAAGAAGGCATGTTGAGATAGTTGACAGGAGCGTAAAAAAATTAAAAGACGCGAAAATAAATTATGTTATTACTGTTGACTTGTGTGTTGATCAGGCACCAAAAAACATAAAGAGAATAGAAAAATTTGCAAAACTGCTGATTATTGACCATCACAAAACATACTACGACCTTAACTCAGATAACATTGTTTTCATAAAAGCAAATAAAATATCAAAATTAGATGGCAGCAAATACCCAGCATCAAAAATGACTTACGACCTGTTCTCAAAATTAGTTAACCTAGAAGATATTTCCTGGGTTGCTGCTGTCGGAGTAATGGGCGACAATGCAACAAGTACGTGGAAGTCTTTTGTTAAAAAAGCCGCAAAAAGAGCAAAAGTCAAGGAAGAAGATTTACTCGAAATAAAAAAGGTTATTGACGGGGTTGAGGCACTAAACGGTGATGGTTTCATCAAATTAATGAAAGAGTTTGAGAAAGCAAAAAAACCAAAAGATCTTCTCAAGGGAAAATCTGCTAAATATAAGAAATTGCTTGATAACAGATTATGCAAACTAATGACTAAAGCTATGAACGACACAGATATGTATTCAGATATAGAACTCATGATATTTGATTTTAAGGAAAAGTTCAACATGAAGTCTGCTTTTGTTAACCAAATGAGCAATATTCACCCAAACATGACTATTATTGCAATCGAGGATCTTGGAAAAGAAATGGTTGGTGTGAGTGCACGAAGACAGGATTTTAAAATAAAAATGAACGAACTATTAGAAGAAGCAACAAAGAACCTTGATGGTGCAAGTGGAGGCGGTCATATTCCTGCGTCAGGCGGAAAAATAAAGAGAAAAGACCGCGAGAAATTCAAGAAGAACATTATCAGAATCCTGAAGAAACAGTACTAATGCTTAAAGAAATTATAGGCATTCTCAAAGAGTTTCATTCCTTTTCCCTGAGATAACTCTGCCTTTCCTGTTGGTTCATTGAGAACAGAATTATTTCTCTCCGGATGAGGCATCATGCCAAGAATCTTTCCTGACTGGTCACAGATTCCTGCAATGTCCTTTATCGAACCATTTGGATTGTTAGTATAAGTGAAAGCAATCTGCTTATTGTCAAAGATTCTGTCTACAATGGTCTTGTCAGCGTAAAACTTTCCTTCCCCGTGGGCAATCGGAGCATCCAGCGAAGCAATGTCTTTAGTGAAAATACAGTTGCTTTCAGGCGCCTTCATGTTAATCCATTCA
>CAZEVB010000047.1:5258-6755 GCA_964515835.1 uncultured archaeon
AATGTCTTTAGTGAAAATACAGTTGCTTTCAGGCGCCTTCATGTTAATCCATTCACACTGGAAATTTCCTGAGTTATTAAGTGCAAGAGTGCATTCCTGTTTTCTTTCAGCAGAAAAACCAGGCAAAAGCCCGGTCTTAACTAGAACCTGAAAACCATTACAGATACCGATAACTAGTTTTTCATGTTCAACGAACTGTTTTATTTCTTCGCCTAAGTTAAAAGAAATCTTGTTAGCAAAGACTTTTCCCGCTCCAAGATAATCACCGTAAGAAAATCCCCCCGGAATAGCGAGGAAATCATAATCAGAGAGTTCCTTTATTCCACGGATTAGTTCATTAAGGTGAACTGTTTCCGCATCAAAACCTGATTTTGCGAGAACGAATTCTGTTTCATACTGACAGTTTGTTCCCGCAGCCCTCAAAATAATTGCCTTTGGTTTCATTCAATCACCAGTTAAGTGTCTCCTTCCAGCTTTTCTTTAGTTCCCTGAGATCTTCATCAACAATCTTTTCGCTCTCATTATTTATAACAAGAGAACTACCTTTCAGCTTGCCAATCAGAGAGAAATTTATTCCCTGCATTATTTTCTCGAACTCTTCCTTCTTTTCTTTTGCAACCTCAACAAGGATTCTTGAATTGGATTCAGAGAAAAGAATCCTGTTAACATCGTTTTTTAGGTTATCTTCACAAAGAACATTTTCAAGGTCAATGTGCATGCCAATCATTCCGGAGAAAGACATTTCTGCCAAAGCAACTGCCAGACCACCTTCACTTAAATCATGCATTGCAAGAATTGTTCTGTCACCAGACTGTGAAGAAGCAATCTTTGCGAGTACATCATAAGAGGGTTTTGATTCTTCAGGGCGGACTTGAGGAATGTTTTTGCCAATCTCGTTATGTAGAAGATAATAATGGCTTGCACCTAATTCGTCATATGTTTTGCCGACCAAGTAGATAAGGTTGCCTTCTTTCTTTGCATACATTGTGATTCTTTTGGAAACATCAGGCATGACTCCGACAGAAGAAATTAACAGGGTTCCTGGGATTGCAATGTTCTTTCCCTCATAAAGGTACTCGTTGTACAGTGAGTCTTTACCGCTGATAAATGGAGTGCCGTAAGCAAGCGAGAAGTCATAGCAGGCTTTTGTTGCCAGAGTTAACTCAGCTAACTTCTGCGGGTCATTGGGATTGCCCCAAGAAAAATTATCTAATAAAGCAAGTTTTTTGAGTGAACAGCCGACACAGACAATGTTCCTGATTGCCTCATCAATAACCGAAGCAGCCATCCAATAAGCATCAATGTCAGTGTAAAGGGAATTGATTCCGTTTGCGATTGCAACTCCTTCTTTGTTATCTAAGAACGGTCTTAGAACAGCAGCATCACTCGGACCGTCATTAGCCACCCCAGTAAATGGTTTTACAACAGAACCTCCCTGAACCTCGTGGTCATACTGCCTCACAGTTGTTTCTTTTGAGGCAATGTTTGGCATTGCCA
>CAZEVB010000048.1:0-6474 GCA_964515835.1 uncultured archaeon
TAGTGTGCCGTCATCAAGAGGCAGAATAAATTTCGGTTCCTTACCAATAACTATCCTGTCTTTTGGTCCGCCTGCAAGAATAATCGCGTTCTTTATCCTGTAATCGGTCAGGGACTTGCTAAGTAGATACTCGACAGCCTGACTTCTGCTTCTTATCGCAACACCGTCAACAATCCTGTTCAGCTGTTTCAGGATGTCTCCGCGGATTGTTATTGTTACTCTTTCTCTATTCATACTTTATCATATACTATATGATTGAGTAATATTTATAAAACATACGAACATTGTTCTCTTATTATACACTATTTTCTGGGGTGATTTTTTGAAAGTGGCAGTGATAGGTACTGGTTATGTTGGTTTGGTGGCAGGAGCATGTTTCGCGGATCTCGGCAATGATGTTGTCTGTGTGGACATTGACGCAGAAAAGATAAAGTTGCTTGAGGAGGGAAAGATACCTATCTATGAACCCGGTCTTGATGATGTTGTAATCAGGAATCATCAGGCAAAAAGGCTGACTTTCACGACTTCCCTGCCTGATGCAGTAAAGGCATCCGAGCTAATCTTTATTGCTGTCGGAACACCTCCTGGTGAAGACGGTAGCGCTGACTTAAAGTACGTGAAACAGGTTGCCGGGCAGATTGCTGACAGCATGGATTCTTACAAAATAGTTGTCAACAAGAGCACTGTTCCTGTCGGCACTGCAGAGCTCGTTAAAGAAATAATCGCTGAAAAAACTTCTCATGCTGTTGATGTTGTTTCAAATCCGGAGTTCCTGAGGGAAGGCTCTGCTTTGAGAGACTTTATGGAACCAGACAGAGTAGTCCTTGGTTGTGACAATCTAGAAGCTGCAGAGATAGTAAAAAAACTTTACGAGCCTCTCAACAGCAAGATTCTCATTACTAATGCCAAGAGTTCTGAACTAATAAAATATGCTTCGAACACTTTCCTTGCCATAAAGATTTCTTTCATTAATGAGATAGCAAACCTTTGTGAGAAAACAGGTGCTGATGTAGAGCAGGTGGCAAAAGGAATGGGTCTAGATAAAAGAATCGGAAAGCACTTCCTTAATGCAGGAGCAGGTTATGGGGGGAGTTGTCTGGTTGGTGATGAGTATGTTGTTGTCAGGCGTGGAGAAAATGTTTTTTGCCGTGAATTAAGAGAATTATATTCTTCTTTTAAATCGGGGTTTGAGGTTTTAAGTTTTGATAATAAAAATAAGAAAATTGTTTTTAGTAAAGTGAAGAAAATGACAAAAAGGGAGTATTCAGGAAAATTTTTGAAGGTTAAAACAAGAATGAACAAGTCGCTGGTTACTACTTTTGACCATCCCTTCCTTGTTTTAGGTGAAGAAGGAATTAAAGTAAAACTGGCCAACGAACTCTCTTTAGATGACTGCCTGATTGCCTTTAGTTCTTTTCCAGAAACGGGTTTGAGGAAAAACAGGAAAATTGACTGTATTTCCCTGCTTGGTCAGGATAAGTTTGACTTTGAAAAAATAAGGGTAAGAAGTACTGGAGTTAACCTGATTGAGATTAAAGAGCAGCTTAAGCCTTTTTTTGGTTCTGCAAGGCTGCGGGAAATAACTAGATCTAACTGCCTTAACTTAATGGAGTTTCTTGAAATTGAAAAAACAGTTCCTCTGAAGCGCGATGAACTTCTGTTGTTTACTGTTAAGGGCAATCCAACATATTTCCCTGCAGTTATTGAGGTTGATAGTGATTTTTGCAGGCTTCTTGGTTATTATGCCAGCGAGGGTCACATCCATTATGAAAACTGCCTGAGGGGGGTTAGAGCCAGGATAGCATTTTCTTTCAACAAAAATGAAAAGGAGTTCATTGATGATGTAAAGTCTTTGCTTGAGAAGAACAGTATTCGTTTTTCTGTTTTTAGTGCACAGTCAGTGACTTCTATATCTGTGTCCTCAAGAATAATGGCTTTTGTTTTTGATGATGTTTTTGGGCTTGGAAAGGATTCTTATACTGCAAATGTTCCGGACCTTGTTTTTGGACTAGCCAAAGAATGCAGAAAAGAGTTTCTAAAAGGTCTGTTTAGGGGTGATGGTCATATTGCATTCCCAAAAAACACTAATTCAGCGGTTTATGACTTTGGTTCAATAAGCAAAAAACTGGTTGACAAACAGGTTTTGTTGTTTGGGTCAATTTCAGTTGTTCCGAGTTACAAGCGCTCTATTTCCGCGAAATCAACTGACTTTGCCCACTTTCTCAGGGTTTCAACAAAAAAACAAATTGAGGGATTAAGAGATTTTAAGGACATGAAGACACAGGACAAAGTAGACAGGGTTTTGAAAAACTGTAAAGACATAAAACCTGTTGGGTTCAAAAGAATAGGTTCTGATATAATCTCTGTGAATGTTAAAACCCTGGAGTCTTTTGAGGGGACTGCTGATGTCTATTCTATGGAAGTTGAAAATACAAATTCTTTTGTGACAAGTCATGGTTTGATTGTTCATAATTGTTTCCCGAAGGATGTAAAGGCAATCATTCATACAGCAGAATTGAATAACCAGACCATGCTGGTTGCAAAGGCTGCCGAGGAAGTCAACATGAAACAAAAAATAATTCCTGCACAAAAAACAGAAAAACTTCTCGGCTCTTTACAGGGAAAGAAAGTCGCATTACTTGGTCTGGCTTTCAAGCCTGACACTGATGACCTGAGGGAAGCCAGTTCAATAGAGATTGCAAGATACCTGAAAGAAAAAGGGGCAGAGATAACTGCCTACGATCCGATTGCTTCTGATAATGCCAAAAAAGTAATTGAAGGCATTAATTATGTTTCCTCTGCCTTTGATGCAGTAAAGGAAGCTGATGCGGTTATCCTTGTTACTGAGTGGGACGAGTTCAAGGAAATGGATTTAGGAAAAGTAAAGGAACTGATGTCGGGAAATGTTTTTGTTGACGCAAGAAACATTTATAATCCTGAACACGTGAAGAAGCTTGGTTTCAGTTACACTGCAATAGGGAGGCTTTAGAATGAAGGGAATTATTCTCGCGGCAGGTTATGCTACAAGACTGCATCCATTAACCAAAACAAAGTCAAAGTGCCTTATTGAGATAAAAGGCAAGCCAATAATCAGGTACATTATCGACAAAATGGAAAAGATAAGCGAGATTGACAGGATTTACATTGTTGCTAACCACAAGTTTGCAGTTGACTTTGAGTATTATGTAAAAAACCTGGACAGCAAAAAAGAGATTGTTGTTATTGATGATCAGACCGAGAGCAATGACGATCGTTTAGGTGCAGTCGGGGATATTGCTTACGTTATCGAAGACACAGGCATAGATGATGACTTATTGGTTGTTGCCGGTGATAACCTGTTTGAGTCCCCTCTAACCAAGTTTGCCAATTTCTGTCACGAAAAGAACACCAGCTGTGTTGGTTCGCACAAGTTCAGGAGCAAAAAAGACATTGCTGAAAGGTTTGGTGTCCTGGAAACAGATGATAATGGTAAGATTATTGGTTTTGAAGAAAAACCAAAGGACCCAAAAACAAATCTTGTTGCCACTGCTTGTTACATTTTCACTAAAGGGGATGTAAAAGAAATAATTGATTACAAAGCAAAGGGCAATCCTCTTGACAATTCAGGAGAATTCATTAAGTATCTTTCAGAAAAGAAGGATATTTACTCTTTTGTCTTCAAAGAAAAATGGTATGATATAGGTTCTTTTGAGGATTTGGGCAGGGCAAGGGAAGAATTCAAGGGATGATTTTTATTATTTTTAATGTATTATAAAATGAGGTATTGTGAGGGATTGTATGACAAAAACAGTATTAGTTACAGGCGGAGCAGGATTCATTGGCTCGCATTTATGCGGGTTCCTGCTTGACAAAGGAAACAAAGTGCTTTGTCTGGATAGCTTTTTAACTGGCAACAAAAAAAACATCGAAAATTTCTTAGATAACAAGGATTTCTCTTTCTTTGAACATGATATAACAACTCCACTGCACATAAAGGAAGATATTGACGAGGTTTACAGTCTGGCTTCTCCGGCATCACCGCTTGATTATGCTAACCTGCCAATAAAAACAATGCTTGCTAATTCTTACGGTGTCAAGAATGCCCTTGACATTGCAAAAGAAAAAAATGCGCGCTTTTTACAGGCTTCAACTTCAGAGATTTATGGTGACCCGCTTGAGCACCCGCAAAAGGAGAGTTACTGGGGCAATGTCAACTCAGTCGGACCCCGTTCCTGTTATGATGAAGGAAAGAGATTTGCAGAGGCGCTGGTTACGGCTTACCGCAGAAAACACAATCTTGACACAAAGATAGTCAGGATTTTCAATACATATGGCCCGAAAATGAGGGTTAATGACGGCCGGGTAATCCCTAATTTTATGATGCAGGCGCTTAGAGGTGAACCGATTACTGTTTATGGGGGTGGCAGCCAGACAAGGTCTTTTTGTTTTGTCGCTGATTTAGTGAAAGGTCTTTGCCTGATGATGGATTCCTCAGATAGTGGTCCGATTAACTTGGGTAACCCTGTCGAAATTACTATAAAAGAACTGGCTGAAATAATAATTTCCATAACCGACAGCAGTTCAGAAATTGTCTTTAAGGAACTTCCCGAGGAAGATCCTTCGCGAAGAAAACCCGACATAAGCAGAGCAAAAGAAATTCTTGGTTGGGAACCAGAAATCAATTTGCATGCGGGTATAGTTAAGGCACTCCCATATTTCAAGGCACTTATCTGAAGACAATCTTTTTAATGTTTATATTCGTAAGATGATACAGCAAAATCAACTATTGTAATAAGGTTGTCTTGATGGAAACTAAAAACATTGTGCCAAAGATAATCTTTTTTTTCCTGTTATTCTGCGCACTATCAATAATCATATCGTGTTTTTCGGGAATGTTTTGGCTTAACTCGTTTTTTGTTTTTGTGGTTTCCCTTATTGTTACTGTCGTTCTCTTCAAAAAGTTTTATGTGGACTTCACTATTCCTAAAGAGGTATACCTCCTCTTTATCCTGCTTTTTTGTCTCTGTGTATATCCTGTTCTCACTTTAACTCCTTTTTTTCCTGCGAGTGCGGATGCCGTAACTACTACTTCAATGAGGCTCCTTGAGTTCAACGAAAAAATTCCTTCTACCTATACTCCTTATTCAAATGTTGCTTTCACTTACCAGCTTGGTTATCCTTTGCTTGCAAAGTTATTCAATGACCTTGTTCCTGTTATTCCTGATTACCTTTGGCCGTGGCTCCTCGGCTGCGTCTTCGCTGCCTTGCAATTGATTGCAGTTTATCTTTTCTCTCGTGAGTTTTTCAAGAGCGACAAAATAGCATCTTGGGCTGCAATAATATTCTTCGGCACAAAACTTGTTTTTGAGAATACTTATAACGGAAGTTACTCCTGGGTTGCAGCCACAACATTCATTCTCTTTTTCCTCTATTTTTTTATGAAGGAAAACAAGTCCTTCGTGGTTTTCTTTCCTGTTGTTTTCATTCTTCATCCTGCAGCAGCCCTGAATATGTGTGTCTTCTTTTTACTCTATTTTTTCTTCTTCAAACCAAAGAAAGAACTCATTGCCCTGCTTTTTGTTTCATTAGTCCTGGCAGTTCCTTCGTTTATCGTTACTTATTCAGTAATATTGCAAAACCTTTTTTCATCTTCAGGCACAGGAACTTCTTTTTCATCGTTTTTTACTACTGTGATTGCCTTTCCTCCATGGATAGGCATAGTTCCTTTTATGCTTTTATGCATTCTCTTGCTCTTTAAGTTGATAAAGCATGAGCAGTTTACAAAGCAGCAGATATTTGTTATGGTTCTTTTCATTATTTCCCTTTTCTTTTTTGTTTTCCTCGCATTTATAGGCAATGTCATTCATGGACGGGTTATTGAACTTGTTCTTCTTGCCACATTGTTTACTTCAGCATCTTTCATTTCCGAACTTAGGTTTAAGTTGATTCCAGAACATATCCTAAAGCTTGCGGTCCTGCTTCTCTGCATTTTCTTTTTTATGGCTTCATCTATTCTTATTCATTATCGTTCTGGTTCCAAGGTTTCTATGGATGAAACTGAGTTTGCGTTAATGTTTAATGAATATGATCCTCTGCTGAAGGAAACATTGTTCCTGAGCGGGGGGTCGGGGAAAATAGCGGAGTTTTCAAACAAGATTCCTTATGACACTAATACTGCACATACAGTCAGCATAGCTGCATCAATAATAGTAAGGGATGATGGTTGGCGTGAATTTGAGGAAAAATCAAGAATAAAAAGAAATATTATTGAATCAGGTTGTACGCAGTGCATATATGAGATAGGAGTTGAATATGTAGTTATAAACAGGGATTTGTTTGATTACACTTTAGCAGAGCAGCCTGTTTTATCCTACAAGCAGTTTGACTTATATAAACTTAACTAGCATGTTTAATACAAAAGTAATAGTGATGTGAAAGCGTGGCAAAAAAAAGATATTTTGTTCTAATAGGGATAATCCTTTTCGCATTCATCTT
>CAZEVB010000049.1:0-6411 GCA_964515835.1 uncultured archaeon
ACTGTATTAGAAAGACTGTTAAACGAAGTTTGTCAAGAAGAAGGCATTGATAAAAAAACCGTGCTGAATAAAATCCCTGCACTGAGGAGTCTCGTAAAAAATTAAAAATAAGCCGCCTTTTTGAGAGGCGACTTGGAATGTTGGTACTTATGAAAACTGATTTAACTGCATATAAAAAGAGTAACGATTCTAAAATTTGCCCCTATTGCGGAAAACCTAATGGCTCAAAGATGCAAAAACTAATTATTTCCGGGAACAGGGTTTTTTACGTTCACTTGCTTTGTTGCCGAGAAATATCTGGTTCTTACAAAGATAAAATTGGCACTGCAGCTGTTCTTGATTGGCTTGAAAAAAAATTCAAGGACAAATATTACTTTAATTCTACTTGCGAAAAACCGAGAGTCCACGATTCTAGTGGCGAGGGGTTTGACCTGACCCCCCGCCAAACTAAGGGAAGTCCAGTTCATGTGGGAGATGAATCAAAATGAGTTATCCTATTGCATACCTTAGAAACCGAGCCTTGCGGGGTGGTCTCGCTGGAAAAAGAAAGAGAAATGCTGCAAAAGGAGAAACACCAATCATTGGAAGCATGCCAGACGGCACGCCTATAATTCAATGCACTTGGCGAAAAAATAGTTACCAGATGCTTAAATTCTGGTGCAGTTACTGCCAAAAGGAGCATCTGCATGGACAGGACGAGGGTTACAGGGGTAGCCACTGCGATAATCCAGAAAGCCCACTTTATGGAAAGGATTACTTTTTGAAAGAACCGGCGGAGGCAGAAGAATGAGCAAACTGTTTCTCTCAAAAAAAATGAGCATGGAGTACCTAACCATTGATGGACTAGAAAAAAGAACAGGTGTCAACAGCAACGACTTTGAATCATATGTCCTCAAGGAACTAATTGACAATGCACTAGATACCTGTGAATCCATTGAAAAGAAACCGGAGATAACAGTAACCACGAAAGTCACTGACAATCAAACAACCATAAGTGTCAAAGACAATGGCGAAGGAATCGCAAAAAAAGACCTTGAAACAGTATTTGATTTCACGCGATTCTCAGGCACAAAATATTACCGAAAAAACGTTACCAGGGGAGCACAAGGAAACGCACTAATGACTATCTTAGGAATACCTTACGCCATAACCGACAAGAATATTCCTGCTCCGCTAACCATTATTTCACTCGGAGAAAAACATTCAATTAGAATAAAGAAAGATGACATAATGCAGGACACTACAGCAGAAATAGAAACCCTTCCCACAACTGAAAACGGGGGTACAACAATACAAGTATTACTAACAAGAAAAAACAATGACACTGATGAAACAGAAAAAACACTGAACAAGATTGTTCAAGGTTTCGTGCTAGTCAATCCACACACAAAGTTCAAGTACAACGGACAACAATTGAGTAAACCAAAAGAATACAATCGTTACAATGGTCCTGAATCCATTCACTGGTACAGACCCAATGACTTTGTTGACTTAGTGTTTGCACACATTCGTTACTTAGAAGAAAACAAAGAAAAAATGAGTTTGATTAACTTTGCCAAAACATTTAAGGGCCTTAGCAGCAACAAGATAACTCACTCTATTAAAGGGCGCTGCAAGTGGCTTAATGATTTAAAAGAAGAAAAAGAAATAGTGGCATGGCTCAAAGACTTAAAGAACGCCTGCAAAGCACCAAAGGCAAGGGTGTTCAATGCAATCGGTAAAGAACACTTCTTGGACTTTGTTCAGGAAAAAGAAATAGTGGAACACAAGTATGCAAAAACAGAAGGAGAGAATAATGGAGTGCCTTTTGTCATAGAAGTGTTTGTAGCTGAAAAGCCTGCCGGAGAAAAAGGAGAAATCTTTTTTGGTGTAAACAACACAATCACTTATGAATTGCCTCTTAACCAAACGTCTTTCAAGTGCCTATCTAGTTATGGTTTAAGAAGTGAAGACAGTGACTTTGATAGTAATAGTTTGGAGGCACTATTAGTAGAATTAAAGATAAATGAGAATAGCAATGTATTTGTTGCCTTTCACTTAACAGCTCCAAACATAAAATACACGGGGTATGGGAAAAGTTCTTTTGAGGGAAACTTTGCTGCAGAACCATTACAAGATTCTCTCGTAAAGTGCAGTAAATTCTTTTTTAATAAAAAGATGAAGCAACTAAAGCGATTCCACACAGAAGAAAGGAAGTGTGAGAATAACCAGAAACGAGAAAACAACTCAATGAAACAGGACCTAAACAAACTCATTTTTCAGCACTTGCCTGCAGCGTGGAACGAGGCAAGTAATAACAATGAATACTTTACATCACAGAGAAACCTGTTCTACAAAGTCCGACCAAAAATACAGGAAGAATATTCTTACGAAACGTGGGGAGGTGAAAACAAGGATTACAATTATTTTAAAACAATACTCGCGCAATACGAAATAAAAAACAGTAGAATAGAAAAGCTAGTAAGAGAATCAAGTGCGTTCCTGCAAGTACCTCACACGCCAGATAAAATTGATTTAGCTACAGACGCAGTTAATGATTATCATGTTCCAAGGGACACTTTTAACAAACTACTCTACATAGAGAAAAGAGGATTAGTCAAGTTACTCATACAAAACAATTTTCACAACAAGTATGACCTTGCTCTAGTTGGTGGAATGGGCAAAGCCAGCTTCGGAGTAAAAGACCTGTTAAAGAAAGTTTATGCAGCAAACATAACCATTTTCACACTGCACGACTGCGACATTGATGGTTACGAGATAGCTCAAACAACAAAACAAGAAAGCGCGAATTACAAAGATTATAACATCCTAGCAATTGACATGGGTTTAAGTGTCAGTGACGTGAAAGAACTCGATTTAGAGGTTGAGAAACAATCGCGGACAAAAGACATTCCAAACATAGTAAAGGAAACCGCGTCTGCAGAAGAACTAGAGTGGTTAAGGGGAGAAGAAGAATATGGTAAACGGTTTACAGCTAACCGCGTGGAACTTGATGCACTAACCCCAAAACAACTAATCGAGTTCATAGAGAAAAAGCTCGGTGAGCACGGAGTAAAAGAAAAGGTACTGCCTAGTGACAAGGTTATTGATAGAAAGGTTAATGAGTTTAAAGAAGACAAGGTCCGAGAAATAATTGACGAGCAAGTGAATACCCTCTTATGTTTAGAGGATCTTAAAGAACATGTTTACCGTGAAACCGAGAAATCCTTTTGTGTTGACGCTGGCACAGCAAAAGATTGTCTGGTAAAAGAACTCGCTGATTTTCCCTTAGTTAGTTGGAACAACCTCTTGTCAAACAATGTTTCAAAACAACTTAACGATAATGAAGACGCAAAAGAAGATACCATAGAACTTGTAAGAGAACTGGTTTTACAGGCAATAAAAGAAAATCGTAAAAAACGCGAGAAACCGATTAAAGCATTAAACAACATTAAAGCGAGGGGATTGTAATGAAAAATAATAATTCACAAGAAATCAGGGCTTTGGAAATAAAGGCAATTCTATCACAACCACGCCAAAAATTTCAGGGTGTTGGTGCAGGAATACATGACAAAGTTTTATACTATGGAACAAATGTTCACCACAACAAAAAAGAACTAACAGCAATAATTACAAGCGATAGAAAAATATACTTTTTCTGGGATGACGAAAATGACGAAATAAGAGACGAATTTGGCTTAAACTTCCGATACGATTTTTTCGGAGACCTGCTAAAATATGATGTCAGCAACGAAACAATAAAAAACTTCTTAGAAAACAAAGAAACAAAAACAAGCATTAAAGAAGCATTTTATATTATCTTAGAAAAACAAAAAACATTAGTATGGCACTACGAACCAGGTTATTCTGAAGCAATAGCATGCGATATTCTAAGCAGTTATTTTATCCCTATTTTTGCTTCAAAAGGCAGGGCATTTTTTAATGCAGATGCAGGTTTTGGGAAAACACAACAACTTAGTGTTTATGCCGGACTTTCATTTCACCCACTATTAAGTGGCAATATGTCTGGAGCATCAATATACAGAATAATTGAATCAATAAAACCAACCATACTTGTTGACGATTTTGACAAAATACCTGAAGAACAAAAAACCAGCTTTGACCAAAGTCTTAGAGTAGGATATAAAAAAGGATTAAAGGCCATAAGAACAGATGACAAGAGACCAATAGGATTTGACCTTTATTCGCACATGGTAATAAACAACATTGGTGGCATGGATGAAGTTTCAGAAAGCAGATGCACAAAACACAACTTAATGAAATGCCCAAATAATTTTAATCCAAAAGAAGCACAAGATGAAACAGATAAATGGCAGAACGATAGAGACCGCCTATGGGTTTGTGGGCTTTCCAACTGGAAAGAAGTGCAAGAAAACTATAAAACCATAAAAATTGATAAATTAAGGAATAGAGAACTTGAAAGAGACAAAGCCACATTAACAATCGCTAAAATGGTTAGCCCAGTAATTTACGAAAAAGTTTTGAGTTATTTATTAAAATGCAATGAAGAAAGGGCAAAGACCGAAGTAGAATACGATTGGTTTTTTCAGGTTGTTAAATGGTGGAAAACACAAAAATGTCCACTGTGGATAAAACCTGCAACTATTGCAGAAGAAATTGCATCCGATTGTATTGCATCCAGTGAAGAAGATTTTTCTTATAAAAAACAGTTGAAAAGTCTTGCGTGGCACATTGGAAAGAATATGAAGAAGTTTCCTATAATCAAAACCAGATTAATGAATGGATATTGCGAATATTATTTGACGGAAGAAAACTGGAAAAGAATAGTAAGAGCTAAAGGTTGGGAAGTTGTTTTTGAATTGGTTGAACAAAGTCCACTAACTACACCTACTACACTAACTACACTAACTACACCTAATACACCTAAAAAAGAAGATAAAAATTGTGAAAATGAGGAAATGCCTTTAAATGCCTCTATGGGCGAAAAAGTGGGTGTATTAGGTGTACTAAGTGGACTTAGTGGCGATAAAGGGGCAACCGGAAAAGAAAAGAAAGAGGCGGTTTCTTGAACGAACTTTGCTGTGTTAGTGCGTGTGGGAAGATAGCCAAAAGGAGTTGGGGTGGTTTCTAATGCTTAAATCAAAAAAGGAGAGTGGTTTTGATGCCAAGAAAAAAGAATGATAAAATAAACCCTGTTAAGGGTGTTAAGAAAAATAATAATTTGTGTTCGGTGAACATCAAGGTAATTGCTCGGCGGTCTGTCATAGCAAAGATGCTGAATAAATTTTGGACTGTTGTTATTCCTGAAAGGTTGCCGATGAAGGACTTGCATGATTTTGACATAAAGGTCGGAAAAATAACGGAGAAGGAGCAAAATGAGAAAGTCTGAGGCTGCTGAGGTCAGGGATTTTTTGAAGCATATTCAGTCTCGGTTACCTGCACATGGTGCAAAGGTCTTGAATAAGGATCTCACAATTTCAATAAATCATTATCAGGGGCTTTGTGAATGAAACCTAAGTTAATCATGGTTGACTCGCAAACAGAGGCATGGCTGAGGAAGCAAAATAATGCCTCTCGCAGTATCAGAACCTTGATAAAGGCGACCATTATTGAGGAACGGAAGCAGTTATTGTTAAACAATTTTATATATGGGGACAGAAAGGATAAAAACAATGGTGAAAGGTGTAGAGGTAACGCAAATGCAGACTAAACTTGTGTTTGAAAGGAAACAAAAGCAGTGCAAGGATGTCCTTAGTTTTGATGGTATTAGTGATTTGTGGGCCGAGCAGGAGAAAGTTGAAAGGGAACAAAAAAAGAAGTGGGGTGAGGTTGTTTGTATTCCTTTAAAGAAAAAGAAGCGAAAATAATTGAGTTTGAGAAAATCAAGAGTGTCCTCCAATTATTTTTGGGAATACTCATGTTGGCTTTTATTTGGTGGGTGAGTGTATGAAAAATAAGAATGAAAGAAAAATTAAGGTTAGGAAAGAGAAGAGCATGGAACTGGATGCTGCGGAAGAAATCCAGAATGTTGTTGTTGTTTATGATTGGGAGCTTTCTGGTTTGAGCAAAAAAATGTCTTTTTATTTGGAAAGGAGTTATAAATTAATTCACATTTTTCCGCCAACGAGGGATGGTTTTTGGGAATCAATGTTTGCTGCCATGCTTGTTTTTGATTTTGATGCAAACGAAAAAGTGTTGGTAAGGGAAGCCATTGAAAAGCATAATGCTTATTCTCGCACTTTGCCTGATGGCACAATAGAGTTTTATGCTAAGCCGGACACTTAGGCACTTGCCAAAGTTTAAAACCTTAATAAAAAATAAAACATAATACATATAAGATAAGAAATATAGATTCCCTTTCTTTGTTTTGTTTTTTGTGGTGTTTTCTTTGTGTTTGGTTACTAAATAGTGGGTGGCTACTCATTTTTGAGTGGATAAGCGTTCACTTTT
>CAZEVB010000050.1:0-6406 GCA_964515835.1 uncultured archaeon
AATTAGCTATAAATACTAGTTTGCTGCTTTATTAATCGGTGATTATATGGAGAGAATACCAAGTGGAATCCCTGGTTTAGATAAATTAATAGAAGGCGGTTTCCCTGCAGGAAGATCTGTCCTGGTTTCCGGAGGCTGCGGAACAGGAAAAACAATTTTTACTATGCAGTATATTTACGAAGGAGCAAAGAAATACTCCGAACCAGGCATTTATGTTACACTTGATGAGCGACCTGACTTAATCAGACAGGACATAATGAGATTCGGATGGGACGTAAGAAAATTAGAAGAAGAGAACATGGTTCAGATTATTGACGCCAGTATTGCAAAGTTAGGTATTCCTTCTGAAGAAGAATATGCAATGCCTGCAACCGGCTTTGACCTGGATAAATTACTGTTAGAAATAATGAGGGTAGCTAAAAGGATTGGTGCAAAAAGAGTTGTAATTGACTCTCTCCCTGCTCTGGGATTTAATTACGAGAATGAAAACGAAATAAGGAAAGCTATCCTCAAGTTAAGTTATCTCCTAATGAGGATTGGAGTAACATCAATAATGACTTCTGAGATTCCTGAAGGGAGCGGAAAATTCGGCAAATACGGAGTCGAAGAATATGTGGTTGACGGAGTAATTGTCATGCACTACATGGGTATCGGAACACAGTCAAACAGGACACTGCATATCAGAAAAATGAGGGCAACAAAACACTCCGAGGACCTGCATCCAATAGAAATTACTACTAAAGGAATAATAATCCACAAGATAGAAGAAGAGTACGAGGATGTTTAAAGCTTCTGCTCTTTATTCTCGCTTTTTCAGATTTCTCTGTTTATGAGGTAATCGGCAAAACTCTTTAGAGTTGATTTTGCCTCACTATCTTTCAGTTCTTTTTTGAGCTCATTCCACGAATCAGTTACAAGAGCCCTTGCTTTCTCATTAGCATAATCAATTGCACCACTTTCTTTGATTATGCCGATTGCTTCCTTTATTTCTTCCGGCTTTTCAGTGTGGGTGTTAAGAATCTCTGTCAGGCGAACTGCATTTTCTTTTGAACTGTTATTAAGAGCATGAATAACAAGAAGTGTTCTTTTTCCTTCATTAATGTCATCCCCGACTTCTTTGCCCCAGTCTTTTGAGGAGGCAATATTAAGAATATCATCCTGTATCTGGAAAGCCACTCCGATTGAAGCAGCAAACTCGCCAAACAGTTTCACTAAATTGTCATCCGCACCACCAAGAAGAGCACCTATTTCGGCAGAAATCTTTGCAAGCGAACCTGTCTTATAAACACACATTTGCAGGTACTGATCTTCACTAACTTCATTCGCATTACCGCGATGCCAGTAAATATCCATTGCCTGCCCTAACGAAAGCCGAATCATTTCCTCATTATACAGCTGGTAAATTTTTAGTGCTTTCTCACTCTCGGAAGGATTCTCTTTGAGGAACTTTTCAATAACCTTAAGCGGAAGGAAATAGAGCATATTGCCCGCGTTAATAGCAATGTCTTCGCCGTAAATGTGCTGTAAAGTAGGCTTTCCTCTCCTCAACTGGGAGTTATCCTCAACATCATCAACAATGATTGTTCCGTTGTGGACTAACTCAGGGAGAACAACAAACTCTTTTATTTTTTCAGGGTTCCCTCCGACTGCTTCACAACTAAGCAGCATTAATGAAGGCCTCCACCTTTTCCCTCCCCTGTCCAAAAAATCCCAAAGTGGCTTGTTAGTGGATTCTTCTGTTGTCTTTAAGTCATGGACATAATCAGCTTTGTTGGCAATAAATGTCATCCATTCTTTGGTTGGTTTTCTTGGCATGAATGCCTCTATTTCTTTGTTTATTTCACCGGCTTTTTTCTCTAAAAAATCTTTTATGTCCAAATTAATACCCTGAAAAAATCTTGAGAGAAAGAAATTAAAAGGAGGATGTAAAGTGCTTCACAGAACAAATGCTGTTGTCTTTGCCTTACAGTATTTTTCAGTTAATCTTGCCAGTTCTGTGACTGCCTGCTCCAAATTATCTTCTTTGTTTAGGCTCTCAATGTAAATCACTGCTTTCTTTGTGTCTTCTGTTAGCTTTGTCCTGTCGCATTCTCTCCAGTTCCAGCGCCTGCACAGGACTCCTTTATCATCCTTGTAAACAACCTCTCCTTCTTTAGGAGAATCATTCTCATCAGAACCGAGCATTACAAATTCTTCTTTACCTGTCGCCAAAACCAGCTTTATTTTTCCTTTTGTCTTTGTAATGTCGTCTCCTCCAGCAGGAAGGAGATGCTTGATTGAAAGATAATTGTAAAGATTAACTAACGGACTTATTTCGGGTAGTTCTTCTCCCTTAATCACTCGTCTGATAAGGGCTTCGATTGATGACTTGTATTTCTTTGGTTTTGCCCCAAAAGAAGAGTAAGCTTCTCTCCAAAGTTTGATGTTTGGCATGGAAGAGAGTTCTGTGCCTTCGAGTTCTGATTTTGTTTTCTTTTCTTGTTCTCTGAGCAAAGCAGTTATTTCTTTTGAGCCTGTCTTGTTATCCAGGTTCTCTGCAATAACCAAACCTATTCTGAATGAAGGGAACTTTTCCCGAATTACCTGCGAAACCTCAAAACCAAGTTTTTCTTTCAGTTCTTTTTCTCCAGGCAAAGAAATCTTTTGTTCTGTTTCTTTTACAAGTGCTTTAGTTGAAAGCGTTTCTTCCAGTCTTTGTTTTACTTTTTCTTTCCCGAAGACAAAAACAAGTGTGCCGATTTTCGGACCACTATCGGCGCCAATCATGGCTAAGTAAAGTACCTTAAAAACTTCTTTTGGTTTGGCTCCTGAGTCCTTGGATGAATTAAAGATTAGTTCCTGGATTTCTTCGGGAGTCTTTGCTTTCCCTAAACCAGAAACTATTTTCTTTACTGCTTCCTTTATTTCCGGATTTATCTCCCCTAAAAGAGAATTATCATAAGATCCAAGGAACTTTAATTTGTAATTATCGGGAGCATAATTGTCAATCCAGAACTTTGCTCTCCTGAGCAATAAAACTAGTTTTTCCAATTCTTCTTTTGTTGGTTTTCCTTTTATGTGGCCTGTTTCATTAAGAATTGAGATTACTTCACCAAGATTTTTCTCGAAGTCAACTAACTGGCAAACCTGTACTGCAAAACTGTACGGCAACTGAAAAGAAATCTTTTTTGGTGTTTCTTTTATCTGTGAGAGTTTGTAAGAGCGTGTTAGTTTTGATTCGAGTTTTTCGTTCTCTGCTTTTTCCAGACCGTAATAAATTCTTTCTGCCCGTTCATATCTCTCAAGCAACAAAAGGAAGTTGTTGTCACTTAAACCGAACTCTATTGCTGACTGTGGTTTATAAGAAAAATTCATGAACCTGAATGCTTCTGGTGGAGCTACTTCACTCCACTGTTTAAGGGAAATGATGTTTCCTTTTGAACCGGAAATCTTTTTCCCGAAAAGAAGAATGAACTCTGTTGGAAACTGTACAGGGGGCTCTTTTTTGAAGACCTCTTTCATGAATGCTCTGCCCACATCAACACTGCCGCCTCTGGAGAAATGGTCTTTTCCCCCGGATTCGAAATCTACGCCGTGTAAAATCCAGTGTGCAGCCCAGTGTACACGCCAGTGTAACTTAGCCCTGCCGTTATAGGGTTCAACTTTTTTGTTATTTCCACATTTGCACTTGTAACTGATTTTTTCTCCGTCCCAAGAATAAACTTCCGTTGACAGGATTCCTTTACACTTTGAACAGAGTGCCTGAATCGGAAGGAAATTTTCGTCCTTTTCTGCTCCCGCAATCTTGCTCCATACTCCTGCAAGCTCTTTTGAGTGATTCAAAGAGAACTTTATGAGGTCATTGAATTTTCCTGCTTTGTATGTCTCATAAGCAGAAATAACATTTAAATCAAAACCGAATTCTTCCAAACCTTCCAGTGCTTTTGAAACAAAGAACTCTGCCCAGGTTTTATGCCCTTTCACTGGGCTTGGTGCTAAGTAACAAGGTTTGTCAAGGAACTTGTCATAATCTTCTTCCTTTATTCCCAGACCGCTCGGGATTTTTCTTAAGCCGTCAAAATCATCCAGAATAAAGTTCTGCCTCACTTTCAGACCACGGTCCTTCAGGGTCTTGTAAACTGCGTAGGGAGTAAAGATTTCAGAGCGCGCATTACCTATGTGAAAGAAACCGCTTGGAGTCCACATGCCTTCGCATACATACTCTTTCTTCTTTCTCTTGATTATGTCATCTACAACCTTGTCAGCCCAGAAGAACTCCTGCATAAAAAAACTCCTCTTTTTTAGAGGCCGAGTTTCGGCCTTCTTTTTTTCAGTAAAAACTTTCTGTAAATGAGGATAAGTACAACAACGAACAAGATTAAGAAAACAAGAACCAAACCAATGCCGCCGAGTACCATTAACAGGAACATGCTGTTAGAGAATTCTGTTTTGAGTGACAGTGCGGTTTCGTCAAAGACTATTGTAGGTACAGAATATTTTTGTATCAGTTTATTGGAAACTGCTGAATCAGCATCTTCTTTTGTCAGCTTATCTGAAAAAATGTAAGAAGCCTGCAAAACCTCTCCAGATTCTGTGAGTGTTCCTTTTATCACGAATGGTTCATCAGAAATTTTTTGTTGTCCCTCAGCGAGTAATGGTTGCCCGAAGTGAGTGAAAATGTCTTTTGGCAGGACCTCATAAAAGTAATGCTCGTTTGTGTCAACTGCGTTGGCTTCTAGTATTATTCTTGCAACGAAATAATTTTCGTCTGCCAAAATTACTTCTGTCAAGACAAGTTTTCTTATCGGGGCATAGCTATCAAAAAAGGTTCCTGCTTCTGTTAAAGATGCTTCTGAGAGCCCTGCTCCCAATAAGAGTTCACCCAATTTTGGTCTGTTGAAAGAAAACTCATCAGATGAGTATTCTGAGAATGAAAGGGTTTCTTCTATTTCTTTAAGTGCAAATAACGCGGTTTCTGCGTCGGCAATGGCATTAGAGTATTCGTTAGCGTCTGCAGATTCTCTTGCCATTACAAGTGCATCTTCAGCTTCACTGATTTTTGTTAAGTAAGTTTCTGGGTTTATTCCGAGTAACTCTGCGAACGCAATATTGGTTTTTGCTTCGGCCAATTTTGTTTCTGTTTCCTCAAGTTTATCATTAACCTCTTTTTCCTCTGATTCGACATTAACTACCTTGAAACTAATTTCTGATTCTTCCTTATTGCCTGAATTATCCTCTACAGTTGCCTTGAACTTGTAATAACCTGAATCGTGACCTGAAGGATCAAAGGTATATGAATATCTTCCATTATCTTCGGATGTCTGAATCTCAGATAAATCAGAATCAGAACCAAAAAATAATTTGACTTCTTTTAATCCTGAACTAAAACCTGCGTCACTGACCTCAAAAATTATTTCTTTCTCTGACTTAACTCTTTCATTCACGGACAAAGAAACCCAGTTAATTGAAGGTTTTGTATTGTCATAAGTAAAGGATTCCTGTGCTGTACATGAATCCTCGTCATTGTCCAGTGCCTCTAACTTGACTTCAAAAACTCCTTTTGTCTTGCCGCTTAAATCAAAGTCATGAGAAACCTCGTCAAGAGCATCTTCACTGAGAACAGAAACAAAATCTGCGTCTGGCTCTTTTACATAAAGATTTATGTCATACATTGTTCCTTCAGCAGAAACAGTTATCGCAAGAACATCCTGACCGAAATTAAAGTCAAGAGAAATATTGACATTGAAATCACATTTTCCCAGTGTTCTTGCCCCTTTGCTCATCAGAGTCACAAGACCTCTTGTGCCTGCAGTGTCAACTGCAGAAATCTTGTAATTGTAATAGCCTCTTTCCTCAACATCAGTGTCAATGTACTCTGTGCCTAGCACATTATCGATTTTTGTAGTGGCTAAATCACCAATACCAAAATCAAAGAACCTATTCCTGTAGAGAGTGTAATGGCTGATGCCTGAATACTCGTCAATTGATTCATCCCATGAAAGCTTAAGTTTTCCGTCTTCTGTTGGTTCTACTGTTAATCCTTCTACTCTTGTTGGAGGAGTACTGTCTGACTTAATCTCCAAATGGGTTGTTTCACTTCTTTCATTACCATCACAAGCAGCAACATGGAAGTACCAAACACCATCTGCCCTGCGGGCTGTCTTTGAGTTATTAGCCAGACACTCAGTAACTGAATCCATTACTGTGTCAGGAGACTCATCAAAAAGGTAGGCATAACCGTCAGAATCAGAAACAGGATTCCACCGCACATAAACATTTCCACTGTGCCATATTCCTGATTCGGGAGTAGTTATCTCAGGCGCATCCAAAGCAAAGGCTAAGGAACCAAAAAGAACAAAGAAAAATACTGCAAATATTAGTTTCTTCATTTAATTATAACTAAGAGAAAACTAATTTAAAACAACCG
>CAZEVB010000051.1:0-6371 GCA_964515835.1 uncultured archaeon
GGGATGAAACCAATTACCCTGCCAAAATAACTGAGTTCGTCAAACAATGGCTGGGCAAAACCTTCTGCCATCGAAGCACTGTGTTTCTCGTAAAAACCATTCCAATAAGTTATGTGGTCCCAGGAAGTAAGATGGAAAAAGAGGGCACTGTTTACAATCACGAGCAAAGAAATCAGGATTAATGGGTGCATCCAATTGTCAGTGAAAACAGAAAAACCTTGTTTGAATTTTTCTCTGAAAACAAAAAAAAGGATTAGAATGACGGCTACAAAGGAAAGTACAAAAGAAGTCAGAGAGAGAATCATGAACAGGTTAAGGATAAAGGTAATTGCAATGATGAGTGCTCCTGAAACCGCAAGACTTATTGAGAACTTTTCAAACAAAGGATAATCACTAAAAACAAAGAGAGCAAGAACAAGTAGCAACAAAGAAAAAAGAAGAGCACCAACAAGAACAGGCATTGTTAATGGCGGTTCATTCATGATCTCGCTGGTCGCGGATTTGCCCCCATAAGAAAGTGCTATTGAGTTAGAGCCTTCATTAAGGGAAATCTTTTCTAGGAAAACCTGTTTCTTTTCCGTCGGGTAAACCAGTCTTTGTTCTTCGTTAATTGTTAACTCTATTGGCTTATAAGAAAACAATCCAGAAGACTCGAAAGAGAACATTACAAATGAACTATTTACATCCAGAATCTCTAGTTTGTAATCAGTTTCTGGTTTTGGTTCACTGACTTTTTCAACGTGAAAAAATAGTCTCTTATTTCCGGAGAGGATCTCGACAAGGTTATCTCCCTGATTAAGTTCTGTTGAAAGAAAACAAAAGTCAATAACTGCAGAATCTTCATGCACTGAAGGATTAGCAGAACCAAGAGTCTTTTCTCCCGCAATAAAAGAAAGCGGATAACCAACGTTTCCATCTAAGTGATAAGGCTGAAGAACTACCTTGAAGCAGACATTGCTGTCTTCGAATGCAACATAATCAAATTCCTTAAGGCTCAAAGAAATGTTTGGAATGTCATAAGGAACAAACTCGTGCCAAAAGAAACTCAAGGCAAAAACTGCCAGAATAGATAAGAAGATTACTGAAACAACCTTAACTTCATCAGACAAGTACTTTTTTGCAAAGCCTTGTTTAGCTGTATCGCCCCGCACCATATTATTAAAAGAAACAATAACACTAAAAAGCTAATTTATAGGGTAATTGAAAGAGACCTACCACGGGTTTTAATGAAACCGAAACAGGACGAAGACAGTACCACACCCATTACATAGGGCGGGTTGTGTGCCATGCCCCTGCATGGCACGGGGAGTGCCCGTACCCAATCAGACACAGACGTCAACCGACTGGGCGGTTGGTATGGGCTCGGGCGGAATTGAACCGCCGACCTCAGCCTTGTGAAGGCTGCGTCATGCCACTAGACCACGAGCCCATGTAAATGCCTTTACCGAGCGGTTTAAATAATTTACTGAGCCGCAATATATCTTGTGATTTTATATGAAATTTAGCTTCATGTACGACGATGATGATACTCCTGAAGAGGATTACGAAGAGGAAGAAGAAGACGAACTAATTCCTAACTAAAGTTATTGGTTCTTATAGTCTTCTATGAATGCTTCTATGCTTCGGTCATAGGTTGCCTCGCCTTCTTTAGAGAAGTAACACCCTGGCAGTTCTCCGCGATTGCGGTGGTATGAGATGCACTCGCAACAAAAGCCCTTCTTATCGCAATGGTAAGTGCAGGGACAGCGTTTTGCGTTCTCTTCTTTTTTGCATTCCATAAAATCACCTGACAGCCTCCCAGACTAAAGCCCTAACTTCCAAATCTTTTATGAGGATGTCTTAACGTCAACGGAACACCCTGCAGGGGGTTCGTTGTTAGTATGCTTTTGCAAAATAAACTTTTCTTTTTGCCTGCTTTCCGCACTTAACACATTTTCCTGGTTTATTATCCTGTTTGAATGGGATGCACCTGCTTGTTGCTGTTGTCTCGTCTTTTATGAGGTCTTCACATTCATGTTCTTCACAGAAGTAACTGAAAACAAGTTTCCTGTCCTCAATTCCTTTAGCGAATGCTTTCCAGTCCTTGGCTTCAACCATGTTTTCTTTGAGGAACTTGTCTGCTTTCTTTAGGAGGCTCTTTTGGATGTCTTTCAAGAGCAACTCTGTTTTCTTTTCCAGTTCACTGATTTTTATTTGTTCTTTCTTTGAGTTGTCCCTGCGAACAGCTATAACTTGGTTGTTTTCAAGGTCCCTTGGACCAAGTTCCAGCCTTAACGGGATTCCTTTGAGTTCCCACTCGTGGTATTTCCATCCCGGAGTATAAGCATCCCTGTCATCAACAATAACAGAGAAACCTGCTTTCTTTAGTTTCTCAGATATTTTTGCTGCTTCTTTAAGGACCTTGTCTCTTGTTTTGTCAAACAAAATTGGTATCAGGACTATTTGGGTGTGGGCAATTTCGGGTGGCATGACAAAGCCTTTGTCGTCAGAATGAACCATGACAAGTGCGCCTATTAGTCGTGTACTAAAGCCCCATGAGTTTTGCCACGCGTCTGTTTCTTTTCCGTCTTCGTCCAGGAAGTTAACGTCAAATGTTTTTGCAAAATTTTGTCCTAAATTATGCGAGGTTCCCATTTGGAGTGCCTTTCCATCCGGCATGAGTGCCTCTATAGTAAAAGTTTCTTTTGCCCCTGCAAATCTTTCGCAGGCTGTTTTTTCTCCCTGAATAACAGGAATAGCCAGTTTTTCTTCACAGAGTTTTTTGTATTCGTCAAGAATCTTTAGCGCTTCTCCTCTGCATTCTTTTTCTGTAGCATAAACACAGTGGCCTTCCTGCCAGAGGAATTCTCTTGTTCTAAGGAAGAGTTTTGTTTGTTTGACTTCCCAGCGCATGACATTGCACCACTGGTTTATTCTTAATGGCAGGTCTCTCCATGACCGAATCCATTTTGAGTAAGAATCATACATAATGGTTTCAGAGGTTGGTCTTATTGCGAGTTTTTCTTCTGTGTCCTCGGAAGTTTTTTCTATCCACGCTAACTCCGGAGCAAACCCCTCTGCGTGTTCTGCTTCTCTCTTGAAAAAAGAATCGGGAATTAGTAAAGGGAAGTAAGCGTTCCTTACACCCATTTCTTGGATAACTGAATTAAAATAATCCTGTATGTTTTGCCAGAGCATGTAAGCATTTGGCCTTATAACCATGCAGCCTTTTATTGGCGCGTAATCAGCTAACTCTGCTTTCAGAACGATCTGGTTGTACCACTCACTAAAGTCCTCGTCCTTTTTGACTGTTATTCCCATGAGAGATTTTTCTTCCCGCATTAGTAACCGCTGTTCCATTCTTTTTCGAGTTTCTTGTGGCTGAATTTTTTTGCGTCCTTTCCAGAGTAATCTGCCACGATGTTCCCGTTTCCAACTAAAATGTATTTGTATGTCAGCAATGACTCTAAGCCGCTTGGGCCCCGTGTGTGAATTTTCCCTGTGTTTATTCCTACTTCTGCACCCAAACCATACCTGTAACCGTCACTAAACCGCGTTGAGGCATTAACCATAACACTAGAAGAATCAACCATATTAATAAATTTTAGTGATCGTTCTTTGTCTTCACTGACAATTGAGTCAGTGTGCCGTGAACCAAACTGATTTATGTGCGAGATTGCTTCATCAAGGCAGTTAACTATTCTCACATTTAGGATGAGATCATTGTATTCTGTTGACCAGTTTTCTTGTTTTGCCTGCTCTGCAGCAAGATTGTTTTCTTTGAGAATAACAAGAGCCTCTTTGTCGGCAAATAATTTTACTCCTGACTCAATTAGTTTTTTGCAGACCTTTGGAAGAAACTCTTTTGCAACAGCAGAGTGAACCAACATTGTTTCCATTGCATTGCAGACAGCAGGGTATTGTGTTTTTGCATCAAAACATATTTTCTCTGCCTTGCATAGGTCTGCTTCTTTGTCAACAAAAACATGACAGATTCCGCTGGCGTGTCCAAGCACAGCTATTCTCGTGTTTTCCTGAATGAACTTAACAAAAGAGTTGGAACCACGGGGGATTATGAGGTCAATTAATCCATCTAAATCAAGAATCTCTTTTACATCTGCACGGGTTTCTATTAACTGCAGCGCTTCTTTATCGAGTTTCTCTTCTTCAAGGCACTGCCTTATAAGATTGAATAAGAACCTGTTTGTTTCGAGTGCTTCACTGCCTCCCTTGAGAATCACTGCATTCCCTGACTTGATGCATAACGATGATATTTGCACTAAAGCATCAGGCCTTGACTCAAAAATACAGCAGATTACTCCGATCGGAACAGAAACCCTGTACAATTCAAGTCCCTTATCTAGTTCTAGTGTTGATAATGTTTTTCCTGTCAGCTCTTCCTGACCAGCAACACTTTTGACTCCTTCAATAATCTCGTCAATCTTTTCGCTTGTCAGTTTTAGTCTTTTAATCAAGGCGTTGTTTAGCTTTCCTTCTTTTAGTAATTGTTCAGCATTTTCCAGGTCAACGGCATTTGCTTCTAAAAGAGGTTGTCTTTTTTCGTTGAGAAGCATGGCTACTCTTTTGAGAACAGAATTCTTTTTTTCTGTGTTTGTGGAAGAAAAAATAATTGATGCTGTTTTTGCGTTCTTTGCTTTACCATAAACCCTGTTCATTCTTTTTCACCTTGGTAAGAAGACAGATCCTTTTGATCCGCCATTGAATATGTTTGATAAGGAATCTTTTTCAAATGCACAGACAACAACAGGAATGCCTTCATTAGTTGCTCTTTTTACAGCAGTCACTTTTGCTTTTATTCCGCCGACACCGT
Organism: uncultured archaeon; assembly: GCA_964515835.1. GTDB lineage: Archaea > Iainarchaeota > Iainarchaeia > Iainarchaeales > SKW153 > CAZEVB01. Next base: position 4,811 of record CAZEVB010000051.1, read on the forward strand.
ACCGCGATTTTTTCCCGAAATGTATTTTTGATTCATCAAGATCCTCTAAACAACCAACTATTTTTGCGTTAGTGCATTCTCTCGGGTTCTCGTTATAGATTCCTCCGACATCAGTAAACAGGATTAACAAGTCTGCATCAAATTCTTTTGCAACAAGTGAAGCCAGACCATCGTTGTCATCAAAGTGTCCTTCAGCATCAAGTTCTTCTGATGAAACAGGATCGTTTTCGTTTATGAGCGGAACCACTTTTTTCTTCATTAGTTCTTTCATCACGTTCTTGAGGTCTTCTAAAGAACGCTTGTTCTGGAAATTGTAGGATGTTAACAAGAGTTGTGCAATAATCTTATCGTGTTTTGCAAATGCCTTGCCATACTCGCGCATCAGGAGACTCTGACCGACTGAAGCAGTAGCCTGCTGTAGCGCAACAGACATTCCCTCTGGTTTCATGCCGAGTTTTTCTGTGCCTAAACCAACTGCACCGCTTGAAACAATAATCATTTCCTTGCCATTATTCATTTCTCCCGAAACCTGTTCAGCAATAGAAGCAATGACTTCTGTGGAAACCTTGTCTTGTTTCATTAGGATGTTTGTCCCTACTTTTAGGACAACTCTTTTTGCTTTTGACAATCGCTTCATTATTCTTCACCAAGTTCCTTTGATTTTTGCGCTGCTTTCTTAACTGTCTCAATAACTATTTCTTTAAACTCGGGTGAATCCAGGACCTTTAAGCCTGCTTCAGTAGTTCCGCCTTTTGAAGCAACCATTGAAATTAGTTCTTCAGGAGTCATGTTTTTTTCGATTAAGAGTTTTGCTGTCCCTAAGCAGGTTTGTTCTGCCAAGAGAAGAGCTTCTTTTTCACTAAGCCCTTGTTCCTGTGCTGCCTTTGCTAGCTGACTGATGAAGAGCGCGAAGAATGCAGGTCCTGAACCGCTTAAAGCAGTAACTGCATCAAACTTTTTTTCATCCAGTTCAATTACTTTTCCGCTGCACTCTAACAGTCCCTTTACCTGATCTTTTTCTTCTTGTGAAAAGTTTTCTGAGAAGACTATTGCCGACATTCCTTCATTAACCATCAGAGGAGCATTTGGCATTATTCTTGCTGCTTTTTCAAGTTTCTTTTGCAGTGAACTGAGCTTAATGCCTGCGGCTATTGACAAAAAGATTCCGTTGTCCGATAGTTCTTCGAGAACTTCTTTCATGTCCTGTGGCTTGACACACAAAAAAGTTATTTCGCATGAATCCGAGACTTCTTTGTTTGTTTCCAAGACATTAAGCGAGAGTTCTTTAGCTAAAGCCTGTCGATCAGAGTTCTTGTCACTAACAAACAATTGGCTTGCCTGTATCTTGTTCTTAACTAAGGACAGGACAATAGCCTCTGCCATCTTTCCAAATCCAACAAAACCTATGTTCACAGAACCACCCGACCACAGCTCATACGCAGAATGCCTACCGAGCTATCGAGCTTGCGAGATAGCTCATGTCCACGACTCCCCCTATATAGTGGGTGTATGGGGCAACCCGGATTTGAACCGGGGTCAGAGGCTCCCAAAGCCACGATGC
>CAZEVB010000052.1:0-6159 GCA_964515835.1 uncultured archaeon
GTGGGTGTTTGGATACTGATGAGGTTGCCATTCAGGAAATATTCAGGGAGATAACCCCGCGTTTTGGGGTTAACCATGCGCGGGTGTATCGGTGTGAAAACTCACGCCGAACTAAAGGACGAACAGCGGCTGCGCGAGATAAAGGAGACTGTTGAAGAGCAGCTTGACCAACTGAAAAAATCTAAGTTAAAGGAATGGGCGATTTATCGCTAAAACGTTTCAATATTGTATTTTATAGAATCTAAGAAATCATATTAAGTTATATTTTATAAAATCAAATTATAGTGTGAAGTTATATGTTATAAAGTATAACTTTTTAAAGGTTTGGGTGGTTAAAATTAACATGGATGAAACCCATTTATCTCTTTTAAGGGAATTGCAAAAGGAAAATCGTTGGTGGTCACTAGGAAAAGTACCGCCTGAATTGATTAGGGAATTTAAAAGAGCGGATTATTACACCTATAGAACTCTTTTGGGTGCCGAGTACCCTAATGTGGTTTTTGGGCCCAGGAGAATTGGGAAATCCACTGTGTTATATCAGCTCGTGGATTTTTTGATAAATGATAAAAAAATTGCACCCAACAGAATCATATTCCTTTCATTGGAGCGACCATTCTTTAGTTTAGTAAAGAATCCTATAAAGGAGTCCATGCAGGTGTTTGAAGAAAACATATTAAAGGAACCTTTAGAGTCAATAAAAGAACCGGTTTACATTTTCCTTGATGAAGCCAGCCGTAGTGAAGATTGGGCATTGCACGTAAAAGATTATTATGATAAAAAGTACAATGCCAAGTTTTTTGTCACTGGTTCGTCAAGCCCGGCTTTGTTCAAAAAAAGTTCAGAATCATTAGTCGGAAGACACACACCGATACTAATGCTGACTTTAAAATTTAGCGATGTTGTAAAAATTTCTAGTACTGAAGAAGATACTGAATTGCTTCTTGCAGTGAGAAAAATGTCTTTAAGAAATGGATTTGTAAATGCGATAAATAAAAACAATCCAAAATTATTTTACACTGAATTGCAATCAGCTTATGTTGGTGTCGGACCTGAGGGTGATACCGCATTGCAGGTAAAGCTCAATGAATATCTTCTTCGCGGCGGGTATCCTGAGTTTTATGATAAAAAGCAGTCATGGGCATCCGCGTCAAAAGTAATGAGAGATGCATACTTTGATGTAATAATAAGTTATGATATGCAAAGGGTATTCAATTCTAGAAACCCGGAAAAAATCAAACAGCTTTACACTTTTTTATCTGTAACAACAGCACAACAGGTGAACATCTCAACTTTATGCGGAAATCTTGGAATATCAAAAACCGCATTAAATGATTATCTGTCCCAATTGCAACAAACACATTTGATAAAAATAATGCGTCCATACAAAAAAAATAAAATCAGAATCGGTAATGACATAAAAAAAATTTATGTATGTGATGTTGGATTAAGGAATTCTGTTTTAGGTATAACTGAAGATGAGTTGGATAATTCTGCCCTGTTGGGGCATTTGGCTGAAACTGTGGCTCAAGACCATACTTTAAGGCTGAAATTTAACGTAGACAAAAACGGCGTGTGTGAAACGTTTTTTTGGAAAAATGATAAGAAAGAAATTGACATAGTCATTGAATTGAATGGAAAAATAATTCCGATAGAATCAAAATACGCTGAACAAATAAAATCAGAAGACGTTCAGGAATTAAGAAATTGTGTCAAGGAAAATAACTGTCCGTTCGGCATTCTATTAACAAAAAAATCTTTTCGATTTGATGAAAAAAATAAAATAATCAGCATTCCCCTGTGGCTTTACCTGCTAATGTGCTGACAACTTTGTAAATAGACTACTGATTAACCCTCTTATCTCAGTCCTCGTAACCGTCTCCTTATACCTTTCGTAGTGCCTTTTGAGGTTTTTGTCTGTTACTGCGAACCATCGTTGTTTGTATTTTGGTCTTTTGTTTTACCCCCTTCCCCGTACCTATAGTTAAAGTAGGTTTATATAGGTGGTTGGGTGCTGTTTCTTTTAGTGCAAAAAAAATCTTTAGGAGGTTTTGGAAAATGAGCAAATTGATTTCAAAGAGCATCCTCATGTTGCTGACCGTGTTTTTATTTTTAAGTCCTGTGGCTTACGCTGCCGAGGGTGTTGATGCAATACTGGAGCCCGTGAACAAAATAAAGGACTTGGTTGTAAGCCTGGTTTCCGTGCTCGCAATAATCATAATTATTTTTGCGGGTTTCAAGTTAATGGTTTCAGGCGAAAACATCCAGGCCCGCGAATCAGCTAAATCCATGCTGACTTACTCGGTGATTGGATTGGTTGTTGTCTGGGTTGCTCCGCTACTCGTGACTTTTTTGACTGCCCCGGTAGTGTAATGTCGCCAAAAGAGGGAGGAGCATTTGTTTGCTCCCCCAATTCCCCCTCTTCACACAAAAAAAACAATAGTGGTTTTATGATTACAAAAATCTTGGTGTTATTGTTAGTATTGCCTTTCGCAAACGCGAGCATCCTTCCAGATGACTGCGGAGAGTTCAGCGGCTGGAAATTAGAGGAATGCCGGAATATTCTCGGAGACTCTTCTTTGAGTACAATAGAAAAAGAAGACCTGTACCTTAATCTGCGTGTTGAACAGGAAGAATTAGGTTCTTTTGATTTTGTCTACAACTGGAACAAACAACTAAACTTCCGTTCAATTCCTTCAGGAGTTGAAGCCAAGAGCAACGGCATAATAAAGGATGCGTGGGTAAAACTCGTTTCCGTTAACAAGAGTTACTATGACCTTAACAAAAGCGAGTGGTTTGTCCAACATTCGGGGGAAGCGTTAAGCGCTTACTCTTACTCAATCGAACTTCCGACAGGAACAGAACAAGGGGATTGCAGGACACGCTACTCCCACGAACTCCTTAACGAAGAGTTAAACATCAGGCTTAATGGCACTCCAATCGGCTCGGAGAAAATATCTCATTACTCTGTTGGTGTGGTTGACGGGCAGGCAATGGGCTTCAAGGCAGGGTTATTCGTAAAAACAAGGTTGAGGGTTGACCACTACAGGGAACACAGTTATTGCGGGAGGTTCGGCATTCCACCCGTTTATTACTGTTATAATGTGTGCGAGTATTCACACACAGATTACAGGGAAAATCATGTTAGTGTTCAGGACAACTTTAACGCAAAAACAAAGGATTATTCTTTAGAGTTAGAAGCTTCCCTGAAAAAGAACAAGGGTTTTAACGAACTCTTGTTAGAGGTAAGCTCTTCAGAACCATTTAACGGTTTCGAACTAAAGTATGGTGATTCAGGATTTTATTTAAGTGAATCGAACTTTGACATTGCCGCAGGAGAAAACGACACCCTGCATGTCACAAAGACTTACGGAAAATCAAAAAAACCGGAAAATCTTATTGAACAGGATTATTCAGAATCGGGTGACAAGAGGAATGCTGTTCTATGGACTGAAAACAATGCAGAGTGTTCTTATACTTTTTACTCGGACTTTGAACAAACCACTAACGATTGCGGCCTGACAGAACTGAAAAATGCCCGCGTAATCGTTGAAACAGATTACAATACTTTTGATTTGGAAGACGACATTAACGCCAGTGTTACGGTTCTTGATGATTCAAACAGGCCACTGGCAAATAAAGTTGTCTTGTTTCGGGCGGGAAACCAGACAAAAGAACTTACAACCAATGAAAACGGGATTGCCGGGACAACAGTTAATGCGGGTGAGTCAAACGGAATAATACAGGCAAGTTTAAAGGGAAACAAAGAGTATCAGGAAGCGAGTGGCTTGAAGCGTGTTCCTGTCACCAACGAAAAATCCACTGAAACAGGAAAGCAGGTCGCCACCTTTTTCATTTCTTATTACGTGGTTTTCTTGATTGCCAAAAAAGCTGTTCTTGGGGTGTTCTGAAAATGGGTTTATGGGAATCAATCACCAACCTGCCGCAGGATACTACTCAGGCTTTTCTGGAAGCTTTTAGCGGTCTTCTCGCCGGTTTTGTGAAACCGCTCTTAGAAGTAGCTAAAGTCCTGATGACTGCAAACATTGACCCCTATTCTTTTGAGAGTTATTGGTTAATTATCATCACAGTAATTTCAAGTCTTTATGTCATAATGTTTTTGCTTGTGGGCTTCAAGTTCCTGTTCGGGAGTTATGACGCGCAACAGAGAAGCGAAGCAAAAGAATGGGCAAAAAAAGCAGTGCTGGTAGTAATCAGCGTCAACGCTTCCCTGCTCATTTACTCTTTAGCCCTTAACCTGAGTTCCGTGATTGCAGGTGCCTTGTGGAGCGAAGAGTTCGAGGCCCTGTTCATGGTTGAAAACCTCGGGGTTCTTGATTTTTTGTGGCTGGCTTTCTTTTCAATAGCCGTGCTGTTAGCAGTAATTACTTTAGTGATAAGGCACATTTATCTGATAGTCGGGGTAATGCTTTTCCCAATCGGCTTGTTCCTGAACTACATTGACCCTGTAAAGACTTATGGTTCCGCAATACTCAATACCCTCGGAGGCGCCGCCTTCATGAATGTCTTGGACGTGATTGTCCTGATTGCTGTTCAGTTATTCTGGACTGAATTCAATTACCTCGGAATCATGAACATCATGGCTCCTGCTCTGGGTTTCCTTTTTATCGCGATAGCAAACACCGCATTATTTGTTCTGTGCCTGCTGAAGGCACTTAACGCAGTCGGAATCAGGATTGACACTACAACCATTGTTAAGACAGTTGCGGGAGCAGCACTGGCTTAGGTGATTAAATGCCTTATGAGATACCAAAAAACCTGAAGTACAAAGAAAAAATTGCTTTCGGGCTAACCCTGCCGCAATTATTCTGGCTTGGTTTGTTCGGCGCAATAGCTGCAATCGTGTTCTTCAAAACCGATCTGGAGTTCACAATAAAAATCATTGCGAGCTTTGCCATAATGGGTCTGGGTGCGGCTTTTGCTTTCCTGAATCTCTTGGAGCACATTAAAACATTCAAGGGCTACAAAAAAGGAATTAAGGAAGCCGGTTATTTTGACCCGAAACTGAAGGGTTTTGTTGAGGTAAAGAAAATAGAGAACAAAACTATTTACCTTCAGAGTGGGGGTTTGAGGGCTGTTCTTGAAGTAACGCCAATAAACTTCGGTATTCTGAGTGAGCAGGAGCAGAAGGCAATAATTAGTGCTTACAAGGAGTTCCTGAATTCCCTGGATTTTTCTGTGCAGATAGTAATGAGAACTACTTCCCTGAACATTGACGATTATTTGTTTGACCTCAAAAAGAGTGTTCTGGAGTCAAATAACCCGAAGATTGACGAGCAGTTCGAGTCGTTCCGGGAATTCATCCAGAACTTCATAAAAGAAAACTCGATTAAAAACAGGTTATTCTATGTGGTGATTCCTTACTCCCCGCACTCCAATGCGCAGCCACTGAAAGACGTTATTACAGGCATGACAAACCTATTGCACAAAAAGAAGGAGAAGACTTCCGTTGAAATGAACAGGGATAACGCCCTGAACCAGTTAGACATCAGAGCCAAACTATGCGAAGGCAAACTCAAAAAGTGCGGTTTGTTCGTGAAGCGCCTGGAAGACGAACAATTATTGCCGTTGTTAGCGAGTTTTTTTGATGCGTATATTCATGCGAGCAATGACTATTTTTCTCCCATGACTTTACTGAAAAAATTTGAAGGAGGCGATAAGAGTGAAACAGAAAACTGAAGAAGCAATAGAGCAGATACCGAGAGAACTGGATAAACTCACCAGAATAGTGTCAATAATCGGCGAGACTTTGTTCAACACAAAAATCAAGAAATTAAAAGAGAACAAGGAACAGTTCAAGGAACTCGTGGAAAAACAGGGGAAATAAAAAATGCGGAAACAAAAATGCCTGGCAGAACTAATCAGGCCGTCTTACGTGGAAAACGGTTTTGACTCGATACAGGTAAACTCCAACCACAACAGGGTGGTCTGTGCAGTCGGCTACCCCCGAATGATTAAGGAAGGGTGGCTCAACAGCATTGTTTCCAGCGAAGGCGACTTTGACTTGAGCATGTTCGTGGAGCCGTCCCAGATAGAGGGAATCATGAACACCCTGAACCAAGAGCTCATAAAACAGAAAAGCGACATGATGGCTGCCGAGCTCAACGGAGTAGTAAACCCGTCATTGAAGGTGCAGTATGA
>CAZEVB010000053.1:0-5989 GCA_964515835.1 uncultured archaeon
TGAAAGAGTCAAGGAACTTGTTTATCTGTCTCTTATTCAGGAGAATGTTTTTTGTTCCTATCTTAGTTACTATGCTGTTTGACTGTGCGCTTCCCCAGAGCAGAGCTTCTTCAATGGTTTTCCCATAAATGAGTGCTGCAATAAAACCGCTGTTGAATGCGTCTCCGCAGCCAGTAGCGTCAGTAACTGTAACCGGAAAAATGTCTTTGAAGTAAACAGTTTTTCCGTCATAAACATATGCTCCTTTTGCCCCTGCAGTGATAACTATCTTGTTGCAGTAGTTATGCAGGAGCCCCAGGTTTCTCTCGATGTTTGCAGACCCTGTCAGGCTCAGTGCCTCACTCTCGTTAAGGAAAAGAACATCTGCATTCCTGAATGTTTTCTCCAGTTTCTTCAGTCCGGCACTTAACTCTGTTTTTCCAGGATTAATAGAAACCATTGCCCCTCTTTTTTTCGCATGGACACAGATTTTTTCCATTAACTTTGGTTTCTTGTGTAAAGATGAGACATGAACCCACTTGGCATTAATTTTGTTCCACTTGATGTCCTTGTCCTTTAAGCAGGCGGTTGCTCCGCTGTAAGCAAGAATAACGCGGTCTTTCCCGAAGCCTGTTAGAATAACCGAATAAGCAGTCTTCACTTTAGACCTTATCAGGAGTTCCCTGCCAATCCCGTATTCCTTTAGTTCTTCTTCAATTGCTTTTCCTGCAGGATCATTTCCCAGTTCGGAAACAATTGCTGCCTTTAACCCCATTTTTGAGAACGCTGCTGATGTATTGCTTGCCCCGCCACCTGTATGATAGTGCATGCCTTTTATTTCTATTTTATGTCCCGGTACAAAGCACACGTCTTTCTTTGCATGTTTTGGCGAAATCTCAACAAAAACATCCTGAGTGGCGTTACCGATAGAGATTACATCATACGTGAACTTCCCATAACTAAAGTCGTGGGCTTCTTGCTTCGGTGAGTATCCTTTCGTCATATAGCATCACCTACGAGCAAATGGTGGTTCTCCACCACAGGATACAAGCAAACATCACCAACATTCTGATGGTAAATATTGATTGCTCCATTTACATCTCTGTCTTGAGTGTACCCACAACCACAAGCGTACTCCCTGTCTCTCGGCTTATTGAAACTGCCGCAAGCAGGGCATATTTGTGAAGTGTACGGCTCAGGCACTCTTACTAACTCAATTCCTTTTTCCTCGCACTTGTTTTCCAGTCTCTTATACAACAAGCCAAACGACCAAAGATTGTGCGTCATCTGATTTGTCTTCTTGTTTTTAGAAACATTAGTAAGTATTCCCTTAACATCACCAACCACTATTTTATTTGGTTTACTGTCTTTTATTAGCCACGAGACAATGTTCTTGTAATAATTGTCAACCATGCTCTTTCTCTTTGCATAAAGCTGTTCTATTTGCTTTGTTGAATATAGCCCGTTCCTGCCTTTCACTATCTTCTGCAACCTTGATATTCTCTTTGTTAGAACCTTCCATTTCTTTACTATCGGATTTGCAAACATATAAGCCTTGTGGTTGTCAAAGGCAACCATTCCCCGCTTTATTCCTAGGTCTATTGAAACAACTTTTTTCCCTTTTTTTATTTTCACGTCTTTTACTTCTATTGATTGATGCAAATAGAATTTCTTTTTTATTTTGTTGTACCTCACTTCAGCCTGACATTGCTTTCCTTCCCATCTTGGTTTTCCCTTGTATTCTAAAACAATTCCCTTGAGTTTTGTTTCCTTCCTCATTTTTCTTGATAAAGGCAAGTGAACTTTATTGTCTTTGAAATAATATTGACCTGAATCTATTCGTAGCATGCTTGGAATGGTTGTATTGGTTTTCCTGTTCTTATAGTATTTCGGCAAACCTACTTCCTCTTGCGTTTTAGATTTAATGAGCCTGAAAAACGAGTTAACTACAAAAGAATGTTTTTGTATCATTGGGAGCGCATAACTTCTTCCGAGTTTCTGATAGTCTTCTTTTTGTTGGATTGCCTGCTGTTGCTTGTAGAAAGACTTTACTTTTTCCTTTTTGAATATTGCCTGCCTTAAATTATAGTTAGCCATGTTCCAGACGCAGGAAGATAAAGTCATCATTTCCAAAAATAGTTTCTTCTGCTCTTTTGAAACCACGAGTTCCACGACATTAGTCCTCTGCATTTTTACTCACATTCCATTTTGGGGAGTGGCATTTCGGGCAAGAGTAAATCTCTTTTTTTCTCGGAAACCAAGCCCACCCGCAACGCAGACATTCTTTTGACACTCTTTTATTCTTTATCATATACTAATTACCACATAATAATGTTTATAAATATGTGTACCTCGCTAACTCACATCTAAAGAAGTGGGATTGCGCTCGGCTTTTGTTCATTTTTTGATCTTTCCTTCGAGTATACCAATATTCTGTTTGAGTTTCTTTAGTTCTTCCTCATACTTCTCTACTTCGTGCAAATAAGTCTTCTTGTCAGTGCTTGCTTCCTTGAAGTACTGGTACTGCAGGCCCTTAATTATTTCCAGCACCTGTTTCTCGCGCTTCAGGAGCATGTTTGTCCTTATTCTCCTTATCGTGCTTGACTGCAGTTTCAGGAGAACGATTACTGCAGCAATAATCAGGAGCCCTGCAGGCAAACCATATTCCCTCACATAAAACATGAAAGAATAACCAGAAACATCGCTCTCAACAGAACCAGTTGCCGTGTTTCCATAAGAGTCAGCCACATTAAACTTTATGTTCAGGACACCGCTATCTTCAGCATTAACCACATAATCTGCAGAATAAATCCCGCTTTCTTTTGCCTCCAAAGTCACTTCCTGGGTGCCAATAGTCATGGTTATTTTTGCGTTCTCTACTTCTGCTCCGTCAGGATACAATAACTTAACTTTCACTGAAACAGTGTCGCCAACCGAATAATGTTCATCAAGGGGTTCAACGATTTCCATTGTTAATTCTGTGCCAATTGCCTCGAAGGACGCAGTTGCAATTCCGCTGTATGAAACACCATCTTCGCTCTTATCCGCAAATACTTTGATTACATTTTCGCCAATAGGGGCAGAAAAATCCACAATTATTTTTGCTGTATAGTTTCCTGTGCTCGTCTTTTCCGCATTAAACCTCTTGCCGAATGCCTCAACAGCAACATCTGCATCAACAAAACCACTCGTGTCCTTTACGCTAATAATCACTTCCAATTCTTTTCCTCTGGCAAGATTTGCGTCAGCTACTTCCGCACTCACCTCAAGAGAAACAACTGTTCCCGGTTCAAGAACATCAAACTCCTTGATTATAATTGCAGAATTATTATTTCCGTCCTCTACTTCCAGCTCTATTTTCCATGTTCCTGCTTCCTGTATGGTTGCTGTCTTGTAGCTGAAAGTGTAAGATCCGCTTACAGGCATGATGTTTCCGTCAATGAGGGTTTCTCTTGGGTTAGTTAGCTTGAAGTCAATCGGAATATTCATGCTCTCACCCTTCCTCTTGAGGGTGCCGTTTATCTGGATGTTGTCACTCAAAAAATAAATCTCTTTATTAAGAGTCAGTACGAGATTCAGTTTCGGTTTAACCCTGAATGTTTTTGTGTACTCTCTCTTGCTTCCCGCAGCATCAACAGAAAAAGTTATTGTATAATCTCCCTCAGCACGGGTATTTTCTATTACAAAGTATTCCCCATAAATATTGTCCCTGCTTCCGCCATCTTCGTGTTTGCCGTCGTTCTTCAGTTCAAGTTTCCCGAAAAACCCTGTTGCAGTGATTTCCGCGTCAGTCAGTTCTATTGTGTCTGCAACCACAGATGCCTTTAAGAGCACTTTTTCGCCCCTGACATGGGTTTCCTGTTCATCATAACCAATCAGCTCGAATGTAACATTCTTTGGTTTGCAGTCCTCACTACAATTAGAATAATCCTCTGTCAGCTCACAGATGCCGTTTCCACAGCAGCCAAAAGAGATTGTGGCTGTACAGTTCTTTCCTATACAGTTCTTTTCCCTGCAGGTTCCCGACAATACTTCAAAGCAGCTGCCGCAGTCTGAAGGACAGGAACACTCTGATTCATCCAATGAAGGCTCACAAGTACCATTTCCGCAGCTGGTCATGCTGATGCACACTGCACTGCATCTTCCCGCACCTGCACAGGCGTCAGTGGTTAACGAATCCGAGTCATCACAATCAGAGTCAGTTGAACACGCAGGGTTGCATGATGTGTTTGCACATGCAGCAGCACAGGTTCCAGCATTTATGCACGAATCTGTTGTCAGTGAATCACTATCAGCACATTCAGAATCATTATAACACGCAATAGCACACTGCGTGTTAGTACAGTACGCATCACAGCTTCCCGGATTCACACAGTCATCAGTGGTTAACGGATTGCTATCGTCACAATCTAAGTTCCTTAGGCATGCACTGTCGCACAGCAGAGCAATGCTGGCACAATAGGAATCTTCAGTTCCTGCGTTTACACAGCTGTCTGTTGTAAGGGTGTTTGAATCATCGCAGTCATCGTTTCCCGCGCAGGAAACCCCCACATCAACAGCGTTATGTATACAGCTTGAATTACACTCTCCAGGGTTTAAACATAAATCGGTTGTTGAGGAATTTGAGTCGTCGCAACCAGTATCTGAAATGCATTCAACTTCACAATCATCAGCAAGATTCACACAGCTCGAATCACAGGTTCCCTGGTTAGTGCATGTGTCTGTTGTTGAGCTGTTCGAGTCGTCGCATGCTGAATCTGCTGAACATTCGATTGTACATGCCTCATTTGTGCAATCGGAATCTTCTGTTCCTGCGTTCACACAAACATCTGTTGTTAAAGAATTACTGTCATCACAGTCTCCTGCTGAAGAGCACGAGATATTCGCATCCGCAACAATATTTTCGCAGTATGCACTGCATGTTCCTGCTCCGATGCAACTGTCTGTTGTTGAGCTGTTTGAATCATCGCAGTCGCCATCTGCCGCGCACTCAACACTCTCGCAACTATTGTCACAGTATGAATCGCAGCTTCCGGGACTCACACAGCTGTCTGTTGTTTCTTCCATGCTGTCGTCACAGTCATTGTCAGAATCGCACTCTGCACTGCAGGAAACATTTGTGCAGCTGGCGTTGCATGTTCCTGCTCCATCGCAGATATCTGTAGTGAACTCATCACCATCATCACATTCAGAATTTGTTATGCAGCCAGGTTCGCAGGTTCCGTTGGCATCACAAACAGCATCGCAGAAATTCGGGTTTAAACAAATCCACCTATGTCCTGCTACTTCAGGACAATCAAGGTCTGAAGCGCATTCAGGAACAAAACAGTTCCCGTCGCATATTAGTTCGTTAGGCTGGCAGGGGTTCTCTGCCGCAACACTGAAACTAATAACATAATCGTCAATATTTGTTTCCCATCCTTTTGTACACCTCACATAATAAGTGTAACTGCCACCAGTTTCTGTTGCAACCACTATGGCGTGGTAAGTGCTTGCGGTGGTAGTAAAACTAAAAACCATCTGAGAATATTCTGTGTTTGGTTCTGTAGAAAACTTGCAGGTAGAAATATTGTCTGTATTTAGGCTCATGACTGTCTGTGCCGTTCCATAATCGAGTTCTCCTGAAGGCATACCGTTGCTTCTCACAGGGGCAGCACCGAAAGCACTTCCTGCTATTGCGGTTAAGGTGGCAAGAAAAACCAGTAAAACAAATATTTTTGTCTTATTATGCATGGCACAATATAAACTATTTTATTCTTTAAAACACTTCCTTTAGCAAAAACAGGTTTTATTGCCGGTTGTTTGACTGAAACAAGGGCAAAGTATTTATTTAAGAAGAATTTATTATATACCACTTCCAATATAGTATTAATAGGAAAATTAACAAAAAAATTTTGCAAAATTTAGTTTCGGTGGGGTTGAGTGGGGTTCATAATTACAGCTAAAAAGTTAATGGCAAAACTATTGCTGTTTTTCTTAATCCTCTGTTTCTCGTTAAACACCTATGCCA